>DATLQY010000996.1:0-5681 GCA_035534975.1 Pirellulales bacterium | reverse complement strand
GCCTGCGAAGGAGTGCAAGCCACGACGGCAAGACCGATCCAGACCATGACGGGAAACGACCACCACGAGGGACGAAGGGCGCGCATGAAAAGACATCTCGCCAAAAAGAGAAATTGACCCTGAACCATTCAGTCTAATTCGCAGGGTAGCCCTGGGTCAAGTTTTCCTGCCCAAATTCGCTAGATTACGCATGTAGCGGAACTCGTTGGAGTTCCGATCCTCCCGTTACGACGGTCGGAATTCTTACGAATCCCGCTACCAGGTGAGGCAGGTTCTCAACACAGCGTCAGACGTCACTTCCATCACGGATCAGCGGTTCCATCGTCTTCGTATTCCGCTCAATGGCCAAAACGACGGTGCGTTGCTCGAACCCGTCGCGACTGCACGACACGGCGGGGATGACCTGCCGGCAATTGGGCAAACTGAACCGCACCGTGAACGTGCCATCGGGCCGCAACTTGACCGGCTCGCCTTGCAAGGTGACGTGCGCGTCGGGCTCGGTGCAGCCGAATACCAGCAACTCGGCGTCGACCTCGAAGTGGAAGGGCCGCTTGTTCGGCAACAGGCCCTCAATCCCGACCCCGTAGCGGGTGACCATCGGCGAGCCCATCGGCCGGCGGAGACGTTCCTCGAACAGCTCTTGCAACTCGGTGCTGCGCCCCTCGGCGGCGTATCCGCCGCTCATGGCGTAGATCTTGTCAAAGTTTTCGGCCACTTCGCCCCAGTTCTCGTCGATCGCATCGCTCGACCCTGACTTCGGCGTGCTAACCACGTTGCTGCGGGCCAAGACGTAGAAGTGCCCGCCGGCGCCGAGATAACCGATGTCCAGCCGGTAACTCTTGGGAGGGTCGTTCACGTCGACGTACCAGTTGTTCACACCACCGTGGATTTCAATATCGCGGACTGGACTTTCGGCCGAGCTGGTCGTGGCTCCGGCGGGCACTTCCAGGACCCGCAGAATGGGCTTCGCCGCGTGCCACTCTTGCCCCAAGGCGGCCCGAGCCCGCTCGACACCCTGTCGCGTCAGCTCCCAACACGCGTGCAACCAAAAGGGGCCTCGCACCATGACCACCAACCGATCGCGGCCGGCTCCATTGGTCTTGCCGTTTCGGTTCGCCATGCCGTTGAAATGGGTCGTCAGGTTCCTCGATCGGCCGATATTCGCTTTTGCCTCCTCGAGGCGTTTGGCGGCCAGCGGGTTCCTGTTCTTGAGACGGGTGACGCCACGGCTCGATGGGGGCTTCGTCGAACCGTTGCCGGTCTTGGCGGACCCGTTGCTGATCTTGGATGAACCGTTGCTTAATGGGGTGGAACCATTACTAGCGGCAGCGGCCGAGCGCCGGCTGGCGGTGGCTTTCCGGGCGTGTTTGTGTTTGGCGGCCTTGTTGCGCGCCGAACGCATCAAAGCCGTGACGAGCTGGTCCTTGCGCATGGCGTGCCAACCGTGAACGCCGTGCCGTTTGGCCATTTGGGCCAAGGCTTTGAACGATTGGTTGTTCAGAGAAGTCGAGGTCATCAAGGGACATGTCTCCGCCTGGCCAAGTCACTTCGTGCCACCGCGCGCGGCAAACACGCGCTTTGAGCGTCGTCCCTGACGGAAAACGACCTCCGCGCTGGGCGCGGTCGCAATGCACGTGTTGGCACTGGTACGCCCTCCGAGGCGACCGGCGCGCCTTTGCAGGCAGCCGAGCGTCCGCGGATGTGCGCAAGTCGCAGTCGTCCCCCGCCTTTGGCAGGCGCCAGTCCCCGAAAGGTCCAGCAAGGCGGAGCTTTTTGACAATTTTGAGTTTAATCGACGCGCCGCGAGAACGCAACGACCAAACGGCAATTTCGATCGAAACGGATCCAGATCGTGTGGCGTAATCTATTATGAACAAACGACTTGACCCTTCATCGGTAACCGCCTCGACGACCAGGGCTTATTGCCAAAAGAACGCCAAGAAACCACGGATAGCACGGATGACTCAGGATTCCAAAACACCCTCTGCTCCATTCGTGTTATCCGCGTTATCCGAGCTATTTGTGGTTCTGTTGGTTTCGACTCTCGCTGCCTGCGCGTTGAAGCGGGTGATTGAAAAAAACACGAATTCAGACTTGCCGGTCCGTTGACACCCCGTTTTAGCTCCGTTAGATTAACCCCCTTTAACACAGGTAAACTGGCCTGTGACGACTCCGCCCGAAAACCGCTCTCCGCTTGGCGAAGCGATGGAGTGGGTGTCTCGGATTGCCGCCGTGGCCATGATGATGGTCCTGCCTGGGCTGGCAGGCAATTGGCTTGACGGGTGGCTTGGCACTAAGTTCATCGCGCTGGTCGGGTTTGCTTTCGGGGTCACGAGTGGGATTGCGTATCTGTTGGCGATGACAAGGAACAGAAAGTAGTAGGCACACTCCGTGTGCCGTAACCTTCGGCGAGCGAACGTTGTCAGGCCGAAAGCGGCGGCACACGGAGTGTGCCTGCTACTTTGAGCAGACCGGTGCATGAAAAGGACCATGGCGTTGAGTAAACGGTTCGCGAACTTGAGCCTGCCCGGAGCGGTCGGCGTGCTGTCCGCGGTGGCCTTCACCTCCGCTTCAGCGGCCGCTTGCGTCGAGTACGTCCGTGGCGGCGCCGTTTCCTCGGCGGCGGTGGCCGCCGCCGCGGTCACCTGTTGGGTGGCTTCGGTCTCGTCCTTGGTTTTGTCCAGCAGTTGGCGGCACACGCCTCAGGCGATCACCGGCATTCTTGCCGGCGTGCTGGTCCGGATGACGTTGCCGTTGGGCGTCGCGGTCCTCTCTCAAGTGGTCAGCGGGCCTTTGGCCAAAGCCGGACTTTTCGGTTGGATCGTCTGTTTTTTCTTGATCACCCTGGTGGTCGAGACGTTGTTGTTGGTGCGGCTCTTGAATTCGCCGCGCCCGCTGCCATCCGCAAGCGTGTCCAAGGCTTCCTGAAGCGATGGCCAATCCCGTATTCCACATCAAGGATGGCTACTACTTCGAAGTCCCGAAGGTCTTGTGGCACTATCATTACACCGACACGAGCCAATTTGAAAAGGACTACCCGTTTTTTCACAAGATGTCGGAAAAAGAGAGAAACGAGCACCCGCACGAGAAGGATCTATACGATGAAGTCGGGCAGTTCTCGGCGGAGCAGTTGAACCGCGAGTTGTCCGGCAAAATCATCATCCCACAACCGTTCGCAACGTTGAAGAACCTGCACGACAAGCAGTCGGGCTTCGCAATCTCCAAGTTCATGCTGTTGGAGTTGCTGGCGGCCGCGATCATGGCATTCATCTTCGTTCGCCTCGGGCGCCGAATCGCCACCGGGGGGGCGCCCAAAGGCAAACGATGGAACCTGGGCGAGGCGATGCTGGTTTTCGTCCGTGACGAGATCGCCGTGTCGGCGATGGGCAAGCACGAGGCCGAACGATTCACGCCGTTGCTTTGGACGCTATTCTTCTTCATTCTCACGTGCAATCTGCTAGGGTTAATCCCCTGGCTGGGCGCTCCGACCGGCGCGTTCGCCGTGACCTTTGGACTGGCCTGTGTCGTGTTTTGCACGAGCTTCGGATCGGGAATCAAGAAATTCGGGCCCATCGGGTTCTGGTTGAACCAGGTTCCCCCGATGGATTTGCCGTGGTGGCTGAAACCGCTCAAGCTGCCGATTTTCGTCATCGAGGTAGCCAGCACGTGCATCAAGCACGCCATTTTGAGCGTTCGTTTATTGGCGAACATGGTGGCAGGGCACCTCGTCCTCTTGGGCATCTTGGGGTTGATCGCCGTGGCCGCAGCCGCAAGCACCGGCCAATGGCTCTTGGTGTTATTGATCAGCGTGGTGAGCTCGACCTTGTTTAGTGTCTTAGAGCTTTTCGTGGCATTCCTGCAAGCCTACGTCTTTACATTTTTGTCGGCCTTGTTTATCAGCGCGGCGGTCCATCACCACTAGCCAAGGTGGCAAGCAAGGTTGCGACCACCGTTTTGAGATTTGCTAAACGTCACTCATCGATTGGAAGGAGAAACATCCTGTGCTCAAGTTCGTTCCGACAGTATCGGTAGCAATTGTCGCGTTGTTGTTCTTCGCCACGCCGGCGATGGCTCAGGGCACGCACGATGCCTGGATCAACATCCCAGGCGCGTTCGGCGTGGGCCTGGTGGTAATCGGGGCCGGTTACGGCATCGGTAGGTTGGCGGCATCGGCCGTCGAGAGTATGGCACGTCAGCCGGAGGTGGCGGGCAGCATCCAAACGGCTATGATCATCGCCGCGGCATTGATCGAAGGATTCACCTTTTATGCCTTGTTCATTTGCTCGGGTCAAAACCCATGGCCGAGCTAGTCGTTTGCGGCGGTGTCGACATACTCTGTGATCGCTTGTGGTGACCATCAATGCGCCGGATACTTATCGCGTCAATCGTCGGAGTCGTCTTGACCGTTGCAGCGGTGCGCGCATCGACCGCCGCCGACGGGCCTGACGGACATACTGAGGCAGGCGGGCATGCAGTACACGTAGGCACAAGCGGCGCTAGCACCGACCCTTCCGAATTCAAGGGCGACCTGGCAATCTTCACGTTTATCGTGTTCCTGCTGCTGTTGGCCATCCTCTGGAAATTCGCCTGGGGGCCGATCTCGGCGGGGTTGGAAAAACGCGAACACGGCATCGCCGAGCACATCGCGGCGGCCCAGCGGAGCCATGAGGAGGGCAAGCGGCTCCTGGCCGAGTACGAGCGCAAGCTCGCGTCGGCCCAGGACGATGTTCGCGCGATCCTCGACGAAGCGCGACGCGACGCGGCCCATACCCAACAGGAAATCCTGGCCCAGGCGCGGGCCGACGCGGCCGCTGAAATGGACCGCGCCAAACGCGAAGTCGAAACCGCGCGCGACCAGGCCCTCAAACAACTCGTCGAGACCGGCGCCAACCTGGCCGTGGAACTCGCCGGCCGCATCCTGAGGGCCGAACTGACCCCTGCCAGACACGCCCAGTTGATCAACGAGGCTGTCGCCAAATTCCCCAAGCACGACCCCAGCCGGAACTAGTCGTTTCACCCACAAAACGGTAGCCCCTTGAGCGCCACAGATCCCATGAGCGACGCCGGCGATGCCTATCTGCACGCTGACATGTTCGGCGACGAGGTCGACGTCGGCGCCTATCATCTGGGCATGGTCTACGCCAAGGCCCTGTTGGGGGCCGCGGAAAAAGCCGGCAATACCGACGAGGTGCTGGCCGAGCTCGACGCGCTGGTCGACGACGTGCTCAGGCGGCACCCGCAGATCGACGCGGCCCTGGGAACCGCGATGATCAACAACGACGACAAGGCGGCCATCGTCGACCGCGCTTTCGCCGGCCGCGTCAGCACGGTGTTCCTCAACTTCCTCAAGGTGGTCGCCGGCCACGGCCGCGGCGGTTGCCTGCGGGCGATCCGCAAGGCCGCCCGCGATCTGCTCGACCAGCAGCGAGGCCGCGTGCGGATTCGGCTGACCACGGCCGCGCCGTTGGACGCCGACCTGGCCGGGCGGATCGAAAACCAACTGCGCGAGGCACTCGAAGGCGAGCCGGTCCTGGCTCGCTTCGTCGATCCCGACCTGATCGGCGGCATCGTGTTCAGGGTCGGCGACACCGTCTACGACGGTTCCGTCGCCAGCCGGCTCGAACACGTCCGCCAGCAAATGATTCACAGGAGCGTCAATGAGATTCAACGCCGACGAGATC
>DATLQY010000995.1:0-5234 GCA_035534975.1 Pirellulales bacterium | reverse complement strand
TGCCGGTCGGCATGCCATGCTTCAAAGAAGCTGGCGGCGCTATTGGTCATGGGATTTCCACTTTTCGTATCGGATGGGTCCGACGGTTTGCCTAAAGCCGTTGTTCGCTGACGTACACCAGGCCGGCGTCGTGGACGATTTTCTTCACTTCGGCGAGGAACGGTCCCACCTCTTCCTGCTGCTCGGAGGTGACTTCAAACGTCATGTAGGACGGCGCTTTCTGTTTCGCGCCCTTCACGGTCGGCACCTCAAGACGCAGGTGGACGATGTCGAACGGGCGATTCTAGATCAGTTGTTCGAGCCGCACCAGGAACCGCTTTTCGCCGAACTCACCGGCCACCTCGATCTTGGCTCGGGTGGAGACGTGCTCGAGGGCTTTCTGCGCCTCTTCACGCGCCTTGAGCGCGGCTTCTCGCTCGTGCTTCCGTTGGGCCTCTTTTTTCACCGTGCGGAAAATCTGCCTCTCGCGCTCGAGCTTCCACACCGCGTCGAGCGAAGGGAACGCGATCGCGTTGGTCGGGCAGATGTTGGCACACGTCGAGCACCCCACGGCGCAGTTCATCGGATCGACGGCCACGGCCTGCGCCTCCTGCATCTCGAAGACGTTCCGGCCGCAGGTGATATAGCACAACTGGCAACCGATGCACGTCTCCGGGTCGATGGTGGGAAACCACGGAATCTCGTCTCGCGGGATGCCGTGCCAGGGGGCCTTTTGCTTGGCTTCGCTCATCACACACTCCTTGATGGTTGGCGTGGTTCCCAGCCTTTCAGCAACCGGGCGTAATTGAGTCGCTCCCAGGCGTGCGGGTCGGGAGCGCGATTCAGTGACAGGATACCGCGAGCCTGAGCCAAAGAGCTGTAGCCGAGGTCCGACAGCCGGTGCTGAAGCTCTTGATGGATCTCGCGCAGGCGTTGCGGTCCCTGCTCCAGCAGAGCGGAGACGACCTGCACCGTATGCGCGCCGCACAGAATGGCCTTGGCCGCGTCGTCGCCCGAGTGAACTCCGCCCGACAGTCCCAATTCAAAAGCCGTGCGGCCCGACAGGAGCGCGCAGGCGTGCAGCCGCAGAGGCAACTCGGCATTGGTCGACAACCGAATGTCGCGGCTGACGTCAAGAGCTTCGAGGTCGACGTCCGGTTGATAGAAGCGATTGAAGACGATGATCGCGCGCGCGCCCGCCTGCTTCAGCCGCCGAGCGAAGGCCGGCAGCGAGGAATAGAACGGCGAGAGCTTGACGATCACCGGAATTTGCACCGCTTCGACGACCGACCGGACGACGGATAGCTGCCTGGCTTCGACGTCCGCACCGTCTTCGTCCAGGTCGGTTGCCACGTCGTAAAGGTTCAACTCCAACGCCGCCGCCCCCGCCCGTTCTAGGTCGCGACCGAGATCAGTCCAGCCCCCCGGCGTGACGCCGTTGAGCGAAGCGATCACCGGAACCGAGAGGCGTTCGCGAAGTTGTCGTAACTGGGCGACGTAGGGACCGGAACCCAGTCCAAACACGTCCGAGTCGGGCAGGAACGTCCGCGCTTCGGCGTTCATATCCACGTTGGCGTCGATCCAACGGTGGGCGCCAAGCTGCTCGGCGACAACCTGCTCCTCGAACAGAGAGCGCATGACGATCGCGCCCGCGCCCCCTTGGACGCAAACCTGTAGGGCGTCCAGATCGTCGGTCAACGGTGAGGAGCCCACCAGCAAGGGCGACACCAGGTGCAGCCCTACCCAGTCGGTCGTGAGATCAATCATGCTTCACCTCCCCGCTGTGCGTCGGTTCCAAACGGATGCCGGCCAGTTGCAGGTAAAGAGAACGCCGTTCCAAGGCCGCTTGCTCCGCGGCCCGCACCAAGTGCTCGTAGCGGTCCGGGTCGCGCAACTCGACCATCCGGAAACGGGCTTCTTCTTCCATGAACCGCCGCATCGGCAACATCTTGGGCAGCGCGTCGAGTTGCAGGGGTGGCTTGCCCTCAGCCAGTCGCCGTGGATCAAAGCGGTAGAGCGGCCAGGTCCAACTTTCAATCGCACGCTTTTGATGGGCTGGCGCCTGGACGAGATCGTAGCCGTGGGCGATACATGGGCTGTGCGCGATGATCAGCGCCGGACCGGGATAGCTCTCCGCTTCCTGGAACGCTTTTACGGTTTGCTCGCCGCGAAATTGCAGGGCTACCGTGGCGACGTAGACGTGGCCATAACTCATCGCCAGCAGTCCCAGGTCTTTCTTCCGCGTTTCCTTGCCGGCGGCGGCGAACTTGGCAACGGCCCCCAGAGGAGTCGCTTTGGATTGCTGCCCGCCGGTGTTCGAGTACACCTCCGTGTCGAGCACCAGCAACTTGACGTTCCGCCCCGCCGCCAGCACGTGATCGAGGCCGCCGTAGCCGATGTCGTAGGCCCAGCCGTCTCCGCCGACCACCCACACGCTCTTGGGGACCAGAGCGTCCGCAATGTGAGCAAGTTCCGCGGACGCCGGGTCCGGCATGTCAGCCAGGCGCTCGCGGAGTGCGGCCACGGCGTGACGACGGGCCTCAAGGGCTGCTTCGTCGGTTGTGGCACAAGCTTGGCGCAAAGCTGCGACAAGTGATTCAGGGAGCGTCGCGGCCAATCCATCGAGCAACTGGAAGGCCCGACGCATCAGACAATCCACACCCAGACGGAAACCCAGGCCGAGTTCGGCCGCATCCTCGAACAGCGAGTTGTTCCAAGCGGGTCCAAGACCTGCCTGGTTCGTGGAATAGGGCGTGGTCCGCAGATTGCCTCCGTAGATGGACGAGCATCCGGTCGCGTTGGCGATCAGCAGCCGGTCGCCGAAGAGCTGTGTTAACAAGCGAATGTACGGAGTTTCACCACACCCCGCACGTAACGGCCCGTTCCCGTCGGCCAGGTGCCGTCGGGTGGAAACGCGCTGACCGGCAGACGTTCGCCGTGTCCTTCCAACAACAGCCTGGTGACACGCTGCACGAAATCCGGGGCAGTCCGCGGCACGGCGGGACGGCGCTGGTGCGTCGCCGTCACCGTCCATGGAAGGGAAACCTCATGCAATTCGGCCAATGCCGCATCAACCGCGGCCAGGTTTCGCTTCACGATTTCCGGCCCCCGTTTGCCCCAGGTCTGGGTGATCGATTCCTTGATGTGCGTGATGGCTTGCTCCACCGGCACGACGCGGCAGAGTGCGAAGAAACAGACCTGCATCACGGTATTGATGCGACGGCCGAGTCCGGCTGCTTCCGCAACGCGATAGGCGTCGATCACAAACAGCCGGCACCGGCGGGTCACAAGGATTTCTTGCGCCTCACGCCGCAACTGCTTCCAGAAGTCGCTGGGGGGCGTCGGCGTATTGACCAGCACGGTGGCGTCCTGGCCGGCTTTTTCCAGCACATCGAACCGCTCCAGAAACCCCGGATCGTGGATGGCGACGAAATCCGCCTTCGCAATCTGGTATGTCGAGCGGATGGGCCGTGGTCCGAAGCGCAGATGCGAGACCGTCGTCGAGCCGGCCTTTTTCGAGTCGTAAACGAAATACCCTTGTGCGTGCCGATCGCTCTGTTCGCCGATGATCTTGATGCCGGCCTTGTTGCTGCTTACCGTCCCGTCGGAACCCAGGCCGTAGAACACCGCCCGCACGACATCCGGCGGCTCGATGTCGAACGCCTCGTCGAGGTCGAGCGACAGGTGCGTCACGTCGTCGCGAATGCCGACGGTGAAGCGCGGTTTTGGATCGCTGCGCTGGAGTTCGTCAAGGACGGCTTTCACCATCGCAGGTGTGAACTCGCGAGACGCCAGTCCGTACCGCCCCCCAACGACACGTGGCAGGCTCGGCAGCAAACCGCGGACCGCCGCCTCCAGCAACGCGCCGCTGACTTCAAGCAAGAGCGGCTCGCCGGCGGAACCGGGTTCTTTGGTGCGGTCGAGCACCGCCAGGTGCCGAACCGTCGCCGGCAACGCGGCGAGGAAGCGGGCCATGGAAAATGGCCGGAACAACCGCACCTTGAGCACGCCCACCCGCTCCCCGCGCTCGACCAGCCAGTCCACCGTCTCATGAACGCACTCCGCTCCTGAACCCATCAGCACCAGCACGCGGTCAGCCTCCGGATGGCCGTGATAATCGAACGCGCGATACCGCCGCCCTGTTATCTCGGCGAACCGTTGCAAAGTCCGTTCAAATTGCCCGCCGAAAGCCTCGTAAAACGGATTGGTCGCTTCTCGTGACTGGAAGAACGCGTCTGGATTCTGCGACGTACCCCGCACGACGGGACGATCCGGAGTCAACCGGCGCGCCCGATGCGCCGCGACGGCTTGCAGGTCCAATAACCCGCGGAGGTCGTCGTCGCTCAGCGTGGCGATTTTGGCGATCTCGTGCGACGTGCGAAACCCGTCGAAGAAGTGGAGCACCGGGATGCGTGACGTCAACGTCACCGCGTGCCCAATCGCGGCGAAGTCCTGGGCTTCCTGCACCGACCCTGACGCGAGCAGTGCGAACCCCGTTCCCCGGGCCGCCATCACGTCGGAGTGATCGCCAAAGATCGACAGGGCGTGCGTTGCCACGCTTCGCGCGGCGACGTGCATGCACAAGGGCGTCAATTCTCCGGCGATCTTGAACAGATTCGGCAGCATCAGCAGCAGCCCTTGCGAAGCGGTGAACGTCGTCACCAGCGTTCCGGCTTGCAGCGCCCCATGAACCGCCCCGGCCGCTCCCGCTTCCGACTGCATTTCGACGACCTCGGGGACCGACCCCCAGAGGTTCGGGCGACGCAGGGCAGACCAATCATCGGCGTGCTCGCCCATCGGCGAGGCGGGCGTGATCGGATAGATCGCAATCACTTCGCTCAAGCGATAGGCAACGGCCGCCACGGCTTCGTTGCCGTCAACAGTGCGATACTCGGGTTGGGAAATGGTCATCGTGGCCTCTCGGAAGCTGGCCCTGATCGATTGCTCGTCACCCAGTGCGATGTCAGTCAAGGAATCGATCAACCGTTTGAAGCATTCTCGGACTCGACCAGCCACGAGAACATCTTCGCCGCCGTGTCGTTCACAGTGGCCCGCTTCATGAAGCGCGCGACCATGATCGCTTCCGTGATCTCCTGATTCGAGGCCCCTTTCTCCTTCGCCTGACGGGCCCACATTTCCGTGCATTTCTCGGAGCCAAGTGCTGCCGCGACCGCAATCCCCATCAGCGCCTTGTACTTGCCGGGAACCGCTTGGTACTTGGCGTGCTCGAAAAGCAGCGCCTTCTCGTCCATCTG
>DATLQY010000994.1:0-4301 GCA_035534975.1 Pirellulales bacterium | reverse complement strand
CCGAATGCGCCCAATCGTTGCGCGAACGCCTACCAAGTTTGGCCGGCGTGACCGTCAATCTCGCCGTCCATCGCCGCGCGCCGATGAAGCTGGGCGAGATCGGCCTGGCGTCCAAAAGCGTGATCGCGGTCGCCGCGGGCAAGGGAGGCGTCGGTAAAAGCACGATCGCCGCCAGCCTGGCCTATGGTCTGAAGCGCTCCGGCTGCGTGGTGGGTCTGATGGACGCCGACGTCTATGGTCCGAGTATTCCGCACCTGCTGGGCATCAACCAACGCCCGGAGATCGTCGACAAGAAGTTTCGGGCCGTCGAGCTCGACGGCTTGAAGGTCATGTCGATGGGGTTCCTGGTGCCGCCGGGCGAGGCGGTCGTGTGGCGAGGGCCGATGCTGCACGGGGCGATCACTCAGTTTCTGCGCGACACCGCCTGGGGCGAGCTGGATTACCTGGTGATCGACATGCCGCCCGGTACGGGCGACATCGCACTGACGCTTTCGCAACTGCTGCCCCTGACCGGCGCCGTCGTGGTCTGCACGCCGCAGGAAGTGGCCTTGCTCGATGCCGTGAAGGCGATCGCCATGTTCCGCAAGGTGAACATCCCCGTGCTGGGGATGGTCGAGAACATGAGCTACTTTCTCTGCCCCGACAACGGCAAACGCTACGACATCTTCGGCAGCGGCGGCGCGAAGCGGCGCGCGGCCGAGCTCGACATTCCCTTTCTGGGTGAAGTGCCGATCAACATCCAGATCCGCGTGAACGGCGACGCGGGCCGGATCGCCGGCAACTTCGAAGAAGCGGCCGGGGCCGAGTACTTCGAGGCGATCGCCCACACGTTGGTCAAGAACCTCGCCTCCTCGCACCGCGCCGCGCCGCCATTACCGTCGTTGACGGTGCTTTCCTGAAGTTTCGACGCTCGAGGCCGGCGCGGACGGGGTGAGCAGTCTCACCGCACAATGCTTTGACATTTCGGCAACGCGCGCCGGAGTCGAACCAGTCCAGCGTCCGTGACTTGAGTTCCGTCGAGCCTAAGCGATTCCAGCCCGCCCATGCCGTTCCCGCGCTAGATTGCCGAGCGGCGGCGATTATAATGAACACTTGACGGTCGGCCATTTGCCGCACCAATTCCCGCCGCTAATCCCACCACCAGCGCCGCCGCCGGCGCCTCTGCCGCGAACCTGGAGCGATGATCGACTACCATTTTCCGGCGCAATCGTCGGAACTCTCAAAAGGCCCGCTACGGGTGCAAAGCGTGGCGGCATTCGCGAGGATTTCGAGCATTCTATGGTCGCTCCTCGCCGGCGGCGCCTTGGCCGAAGAGACGGTCTATGAGACTCTCCAGGCCGCGACGGCCGATCCTGATTTTGCCGTGCAGGGCGAGTACGTGGGCGATCGGTTGGGCGTGCAGGTCGTCGCGTTGGGCAGGGGAGAGTTTCAAGTGGCCAACTACGCCGGCGGCTTACCGGGCGCCGGATGGGACCGCGGCGAACGGCAAACGGAGGATGCCGACCGTGAAGAAGTCGCCAAATTGGTCGTTGGTTTGAAGAAGGTCGAACGGACTAGCCCGACTCTGGGTAAAAAGCCACCTGCCGGCGCGGTGGTGCTCTTCGACGGCACGCGGGAGTCGCTTATCAAACACTGGACGGCAGGTGCCCGCGCAACCGACGACAGGCTCTTGGCACAAGGCTGCACGAGCGTCGACACGTTCCGCGACTTCAGCATGCACCTGGAATTCCGCTTGCCCTTCATGCCGCTGGCTCGCGGGCAAGGGCGCGGCAACAGCGGCGCCTATTATCAAGGGCGCTACGAAACCCAAATTCTCGATTCGTTCGGCCTGGAAGGGACCGACCATGAGTGCGGTGGGTTCTACGACATCGCCGCCCCCATTTTGAATATGTGCCTGCCGCCGCTCTCGTGGCAGACCTACGACGTCGAATTCACCGCCGCGCGTTGGGACGACCAGGAGAAGAAAACCGCCAACGCACGGCTCACCGTGTGGCTCAACGGCGTGCTGGTCCACCAGGAAGTGGAAATGCCCGGTGCGACGCTCGCGGCGCCTTTGACCGAATCGCCGGAGCCGGGACCAATCCACCTACAAGAGCACGGCAGTCCTGTACGATACCGCAACATTTGGGTCGTTCCGCGCGACGCGGAGCGTGAAGCGCGACGTCCGATCGTGCCCGGTTTCGAGACGTTCCATGCGGCGGCGGCCACCGAGGCGGCCGAGGGCGGAAGGCTCCTGATCGGTGAACTCAATTGCACCGCCTGTCACGTCGCGAACGCGGCGCTGACGGCGCGACTGCCGCCGCGCCCGGCGCCGGTGCTCGATGAGGTTGGCGGCCGAGTCAGGCCCGAGTACCTGCTGCGGTTCATCGCCGATCCACACGGCACGAAGCCCGGCACGACCATGCCGAGCGTTTTTGCGAACCTGCCGACGGCTGAGCGCGACGCGGCGGTGCGCGCCATCGTCAACTTTCTGGCGACCACGGGGAAACTGCGTGAGCAGGCCGGCAGCCGCCAGTTCGCGGCAAACGGCGAAAAACTCTTTCACCAGATCGGTTGCGTGGCATGCCATGCGCTTCGTAACGATGGTTCAGTGCCGCTGATCGCGCTGGCCGAAAAATACACGATTCCCGCCTTGGCGGCGTTCCTCAAAGACCCGCACCACGCGCGGCCCGCGGGGCGCATGCCGAGTTTGAACCTGAACCCCGACGAGGCCCGCGATCTTGCATGCTACCTCATCGGCGACGTCGACTACCGGCCTGGAAAGCCGAACTTGCGCTACGCGGTTTTCGAAGGGAGTTGGGAAAAAGTGCCCGACTTCAGCCAACTCGTGCCTGTCAGTGTGGGCGAGTCGGCGGGGTTGGATCTGAACGTCGCGGGGCGTACATCCAATTTCGGTGTGCGATTCGAAGGCTTCCTGCCGATCGAGTTCGAAGGCCGCTACATCTTCCACCTCGGCAGCGACGACGGCAGCAAATTGTCGATCGACGGAAACCGGGTCGTCGATTGCGACGGCGCCCACCCGCACCAGGTTCGCTCCAATTCGGCGGCGCTGGCCAAGGGTTTGCACCCGATCCGCGTCGATTACATGCAAGGTGGAGGCGAGTGGACGCTGGAGCTGGAATACGAAGGGCCCGAGATTCCGCGTCAGCCGGCCGACCTGCTGTGCCGTTTGACGGAGCAAATGCCGCCCGAGGTGCCCCAAACACCTTGGGACTCGAAAGAATTCGTGTTCGACGCGTCGCAGGTTGAAAAGGGGCGCGAGCTGTTCGCGTCGCTGGGTTGTGCCGCGTGCCATGCGCTCAAACAGGGCGACCAGCCCCTTGTCGCATTCGCGGCGCCCAGGCCATTGGCCGATTGCGATCCGGCGAAAGGCTGCCTCGCCGGCGCTCCCGCCAGGCCGGTGGTCGATTTCGCGCTGGGCCAAGTGCAGCGCGAGAGCCTGGCAAAAGCGCTGGCGGCTTCGTCACCTGTCGAGCCGCCGACGGCCACCGAGCGGATCGAACGGACGATGACCGCCTTCAATTGCTTCGCCTGTCACGCGCGCGGAGGCGTCGGCGGACCGACCCACGAGCGCAACGAGCTGTTCTTGACGACGATTCCTGAAATGGGGGACGAAGGACGCCTGCCGCCGCCGCTCGACGGCGTCGGCGACAAGCTTGAAGAAGGCTGGTTGCGGCACGTGCTCGCCGATGGTTCCAAGGACCGGCCGTACGTGCTGACGCGGATGCCTTGCTTCGGCCATGCCGCCGTCGCGAGACTTGCCGACGATTTCATTGCGCTCGATCGGGCGATCGTCCACGAGGGCACAAACGATGGCCCGACGCAAGGACCGGCCGAACCACTGCACCGAGTCAAGGCGACCGGCCGGCAACTGGTGGGCGACAAAGCGCTGGCCTGTGTCAAGTGCCACACCTTTGGATCTCATCGGGCGACCGGCATCCAGGCCATCGATCTCTTGACGATGACTCGCCGCGTTCGCCGCGACTGGTTCCAGCGCTACCTGGTGAACCCCGCGCTTTACCGGCCGGGAACTCGAATGCCCAGTGGATTCGTCAACGGCCGCGGTACGATCACCGCCGTTTACGACGGCCACCCAGAGCGACAGATCGCCGCCATCTGGGCCTACCTAAGCGATGGCGAGTATTACACGCTGAATTATGTGCCCGGGCCGTAGCGCAAAGCAGCAGGCTACTGCCCTCGGATGACGCGCTGCTCTCGTCGAGGACCACGATCAGATCGCCCCCACGGCGACCAACGTAATTTCGCGGCCCATAATGTTGAGTTATGCTTCAGGCGGCCCG
>DATLQY010000993.1:0-6398 GCA_035534975.1 Pirellulales bacterium | reverse complement strand
AGCGGTTGTTCAGCCCTGAGGCGGGCGACGGCGCGCTTTTGGGCAGCGGCGGCACCGAAACCTCGTGGCTCAAGCTCCTGCCGATCGTCCGCGACCCCGGTTTGTACCAGTCGGCGGCCGACGTGCGGCTCAGCTCGCGCGAGACCTGGACGTTGGAGCTTTCGCCCGAAGGCGGCGCCGACCCGATCTTCCAGTTCGCCCCGGAGTCGAGCCGCAACCGTGAGATCCTGACCAGCCTGCCGGGCATGTTCTGGCACTTCCCGGTGACGCGCGCCAAGAATGGCGCGACGGTGCTCGCCCGCCACGGCGATCCGCGAATGCGCAACCAATTTGGGCGGCACGTGCTCATGGCCACGCAACTGTACGGGCCCGGGCGGACCGTGTTTCTCGGCTTCGACAGCACCTACCGCTGGCGCTACTTGCACGAAGAGTATTACGACGGCTTCTGGGCCAGGCTGATCGACCGCGTCGGGCGCAGCAAGGTGCTGGGCCGCGACCCGTTCAGGCTCTCGATCGACAAGAGCGGCTACCGCGTGGGCGACAAAGTCACTATTTGGGCCGAGGTGCTCGACGCCTCCGACCCCACGTCGGCCATCAGCGAACTGCGTGGCAGCGTCGAGTGGGGCGGCGATTCGGACTTGCCGCTCGATTTCGAGCCGGTGCCCGAAGAGCCGGGCAAGTTCGAAGCCACGTTCGTCGCGCCTCAGGCCGGCGCCTACGTTGCCAACGTCGCGCCGGCCGTCGTTGCCGACCCCGACGACGCCACGCGAAAGGCCACGGTCCGATTCAGCGTCGAGCCGCCCCGCGCCGAGCGCGACAACCCCACGCTCGACCGCCCCACGCTGGAGGAAATCGCCAGCCGCTCGGGCCCGGAGGGCAAGGTCTTCGCACTGACCGAAAAAGACAAGGTCGCCGGCGCCTTCCACACGAAGCTGATCTCGAAGCCTCTGGTCCACCGCGACGAGATCTGGGACGCCCCGCTTTTGTACTTGGCGATCGTGTTGCTGCTGACGGTGGAATGGGTGATGCGGAAGAAATACCGGATGGCTTAGTACGTACGAAGGAAAATGAGAAATGCAAAATGAGAAATGAGAAATGCAAAATGAACGGTGATGGACGGCGTCGGCTCGGACACGGAGTTGACGGATGAAGGGTGACGATATCGCCGAGCGGCTCTTTCAGTTCGCGGTTCGTGTGGGCAAATTGGTCGACGCCCTTCCGAAAACACGATTGGGACGACACGTGGCGGGCCAACTCGTGCGTTGTGGTACGTCGCCACCGCCAAATTACGAAGAAGCTCGCGCCGCGGAGAGCCGGGCGGATTTTATTCACAAGCTCGGCATTTGCCTCAAGGAACTTCGAGAGTCGCGATTCTGGATCCGGTTCATCGGAGCATTCCCATTATTGCCGAAGGCCAAAGTCGCGCCACTCAGCGACGAGGCTGATCAGCTTTGCAATATCATTGGCAAGTCGATCGCCACCGCTAAGAAGAACTTGCATGGACCGAAGCCAAAACGGCACGAAGAATAGATTAGATTGGTTTTCCATTTTGCATTTCTCATTTCTCATTTCCCATTTTGCATTTTGCATTGCTTCCCCGTAGTTCGTTCCCGGTTTTTCATTCCAATTTTGCATTTTGCATTGTCCCCCTCCCATGAGCATTGCCTACGACCTCCGCCCCATCCTCGAATCGCTCCGGCCTCCGCGCGACGCCGTCCGCGGCCGTTTGGCTCGCGTCCGCCGCCGCGTCCGCGCGAGGTTGTTGTTGGACGGCCTGGCCTGGACGGCGGGTGCCGTGTTCCTTTTCGCCGCGACGAGCCTGGCCGCTGATTGGCTGTTGCGCTTCAGCCTGCCGGTGCGAATCAGTCTGGCGGCGCTGGCGGCAGTGGCGATTCTGGCCGTGGCCTGGCGGCGGCTAGCCAGGCCCTTGGGTTTGAGGCTCGACGATCTCGACCTGGCCGCGATCCTCGATCGCCGCGTGCCGGGTGTGGGCCAGCGGGTGGCGGCCGTGTTGCAGCTCCCCGGTTTGCTGGAAGGCCGGGCGTTGGCTTCGCCCAGCATGGTCCGCGCCGCAGTGCTGGAGCACGCCGGTGTGCTCGATCGGACCGACCTGAACCAGGCCTTCGACGCGCGCACGTTGCGCCGCGCGCTGGCGCTACTGGTGGTTACGGTGGCAGCCGCCGGCGCCTTTGTATACCTCCGCCCCGAAACGGCGGCGCTCTGGGCCCGCCGCTGGCTGGCCGGCTCAAACGAGCGCTGGCCCCAACGCACTTACCTGGCAATGGTCGGCTTGGGTGACGACGGCAAGCTGCTCGTGGCGCGGGGCGAATCGCTGGCCCTTGAGGTCGACGCCTTCCCCAGGTTCGACGGCGAGCCCGGCCGTTGGACGCTTGGCGGGCGTGGCGAAATGCTGGTGGTTCCCTCGCAGTTGGTGCCGGTCGGGAGCCTTCCCGACAGGATCATGGTCCAGTACCAGCCGGCTGGGGGAATAGCGCGGCAGGGGAGTTTTAGCCAGTTCCACGACGGCCGCTACCGCTACGAGGTGCCTCAGGTGGTCGAGCCGCTGGCGCTGTCGATTGCCGGCGGCGACGATTGGTTCGGCCCAATCAAGGTCGAACCGATCGACCGGCCCGGCGTCGAGGGCCTTTCGATCACGGCCCGCCGCCCGGGCGCCGGCGAAGGCGAGACGGTCACGCACGACGGCACCGATTCGCAGCTCTTGTTCCTCTCCGACACCCAGCTCGAGCTGAAGCTGACGGCCAGCGCGCCTTTGGTCGCCGCCGAGCTATTGGCCAAGCCGGGCCAGCCTCCCAAGCTCAACCGTGTCGACGAGCGTCACTATGCGGCGAGTTGGAAGATGACCGAGGCGCAAACGCTCGAAATCCGGCTGGTGGGCGAACAAGGGGGGCTGGCGTCGAAGCCCTATTTCATCACGATCGGTCTTCTGACCGACCGCGCGCCGCGCGTGGCCGTGCGTTCCAGCGGCGTCGGCCGCCGGGTGACGCCGCAAGCGCGGGTCCCCTTGTCGGTCCATGTCGCCGACGACTTCGGATTCACGAAGCTCGACATCGACATGGAGCAGACCGTGCCCAAGGAGGGCAAACCCGAAGTCACCACTCGCGAGATCGCCGTCGAGCTGCCGCAGGCCGACGAGGCTTCTCCTTTCACCGATTTCGACGTTCAGCGCCAGGTGGCCTTGGCCGAGTACGGCTTCGCCGCCGGCACGCTGGTCAAGCTTCGCGGTACGGCGATCGATAACTGCACCCAGGGCACTCAGACCGGCTCGTCGCGCTGGCTGAGTTTTCAGGTGGTCACGCCCGAGGAGTTGTTCTACGAGATCTTGATGCGGCAGCGGGCCGAGCGGGCAAAGTTCGGCGTCGCCCTCGAGACGGCCCGCTCGCAGACCGAAGTCCTGGGCGGGCCGCTCGACGACGAGCGGGCATTCAGCGTTGCCCGCAAGCACCAGCTCGTCGCCAGGCAGGTTTGGCAGGTTGCCAACCGTCTCGACGCCACGCTGACGGAGATGACGCTCAACGAGCTGGGCAGCCAGCAAGCCCGCGATCTGTTGCAAACGAAGGTCATCGACGCGATCCGCGCGTTGCACACCGACGCCATGACCCACCTGCGGAACACGTTGGAAGCGGTCGCCCGCGACCCCGCCGGGGCGACGGAGCAGTTGGTCGAGGCCCGCGAACTGCACCAGGAGATCGTCGACGAGATGCAGCGCATTCTGGAGCAGATGTCGCAATGGGAGAACTTCATCGATGTCTTGAACCAGTTGAAGGAGATCGTCAAGCTGCAAAACAGCGTTCTGGAGACGACCGAGGAGGAGAAGAAGACCCGGACGCAGGAGATCTTCGACGATTAGGAACGTCATTTACATCTCGGCATTTTTGCCGGTAGAATGTCAAATGTCGCCGTGAAGCGTGGCCGAGCAAACGGCCGTGGCGCCCTGCTACGTTGCAACGCTCAAACGTCGGACTCAAGGAGAAACCATCATGTCGCCAGATGCGGCAAACGAGTTGGTCAGCTTCCATCGTTTCATCGCGGAACACGTCGGTCGGGGCGAAACGGACTTGTCACCGGAAGAAGCCCTCGATCTTTGGCGTGCTCAAAACCCTTCCGCCACGGAATTCGAGGATACGGTCGCGGCACTGCGCGAAGCGCTGAATGACATGGAAGCCGGCGACAAAGGCACTCCGCTTGAATCGTTCGATCGCGATTTCCGGAATCGACGCGGCATTCCATCAGCACCATGACCCGCGTCGTCACAGTCCTTTTTCGTGCCCAAGCTGACGTGGTACGAGGATTCGGACAGTCGCCACTGAAAGCCACTGATCTTATCGTGTGATTGGCGATACAAGATAACCAACGTCGCGCCGATCCAGCTTGACGCAGTGCGCACGGCCGCCCCCTGTGTCCTGATCTCTCCACGCCGCACGAGAGCCACTAACTCAACCGTCAAGAAAAGGCGGTTGCCCCGGCCGCCGCCGTCGCGTATCGTTTCTCGCGGGCGCACCCTCGCCGCCTCCTCCGTCATACCGATGTGCGAACACCTGTGGACTTGAAAATCGAACAGCTCAGCCCGTTGGAACGACGGTTCGAGCAAGTGCGCCGGCGGCTGGGATTGGTGCTGGCGCCGGCCGTGTTCGTCAGTGTCTGGTGGCGTGAGTTCCCGTCGCTCTCAGCCGAAGGCCACCATCTGGCCGCGGTGATGGCCGCCGTGGTCGTGCTCTGGATCACCGAAGCGCTGCCGATGCCGGTCACGGCGCTCACCGGCGCGGCGGCGTGCGTCGTACTCCGCGTGGCGCCGGCCAAGGCGGTGTTCGCCCCTTTCGCCGACCCGATCATGTTCTTGTTCATCGGCTCGTTCATCCTCGCCCGCGCCATCTTCCTGCACCGGCTCGACCGGCGACTGGCGTTCTGCGTGCTCTCCTCGCGCGCAGTCGGCGCGCGGCCCGGCCGCGTGCTGTTCGCCTTCGGCGCCGTGACCGCCTTCATCTCGGCCTGGATTTCGAATACCGCCACCACGGCCATGATGTTCGCCATCGGTATGTCGATCCTCGGGTTCCTGTTCGATCACGAGCGCGCCGGCGGACCGGCCGTCAGCCGCCGTTATGCCACCGGCTTGATGCTGATGACGTCGTTCGCCGCGTCGATCGGCGGGCTGGCCACTCCGATCGGCACGCCGCCCAACCTGATCGGACTGGGCCACATCCGCGATTCGCTCGGCGTCGAAATTCCCTTCGTGCAATGGATGTTCCTCGGCGTGCCGGTGGTCGTTGTTCTGTTCCTTTACCTCTTCGTCTACCTGAACTACCTTTGCCCGGCGGGTGTGCGCGAGATCGCCGGCAGCCATGAGATGCTCGCGCACGAGCGCCGGCGCCTTGGCGCTTGGACCGCAGGACAGGTCTCGACGTTGGCGGCCTTCCTGGTGACGGTCGTGCTCTGGGTCGTGCCGGGCGTGATCGCGCTTGCGGCCGGGGGCGAGAGCCCGCTTTACAAGGCGATCAACCGTAGCATACCCGAGGCGGTGGCGGCCCTGTTGGGAGCGGCACTCTTGTTCGTACTGCCGGGCGACCGTGAGGGCAAGGCCATCACCTGGCGGGAAGCGGCTGAGATCGACTGGGGCGTGGTGCTGCTCTACGGCGGCGGTTTCGCGCTGGGGGTGCTCTCCGACCAGACGGGCCTGGCCCGCGCGATGGGCGACGGCATCGCCTTGTGGCTGCCGCAAGGCACCGGCACGCTGGCCCTGTTGGCCACCACGACGCTGGCGGCGGTGCTCGTTTCGGAGCTGACCAGCAACACGGCCTCGGCGACCATCGTCGTGCCGATGGCCATCGCCATTGCGCGCGGCGCCGGCGTCGATCCCTTGGAGCCGGCCCTGGGCGCCACGTTCGGCGCCAGCCTCGGTTTCATGTTGCCCGTCTCGACCCCCTGCAACGCCATCGTCTACGGTTCCGGCTACGTCCCGCTCACCCGGATGATCCGCTACGGGTTCCTGCTCGACGTGGCAGGAGTCGTGGTGATCGTGGTGTCGGTGAGGCTGCTGGGCGGGTTGTTGCACTGAGATTTCCTCCTTCACTCACCATCCCAGCAGTCGCAGCTCGTCGTCCATCGCCCGCCGCGCATCGACGCGGCACCCCAAACGACAGGCCATCGCACGGAAACCGAGAAACATCCGCGTCATCAGCGTCACGAACGGCATTCCGCGCGTGCTCCGCCGCCGGAACATCTCGGCATAGAGAGCCATCCCCCGCTGGAAATAATCGGCGTCGCCGAAATCGAATGGACCTTCGTGCTTGAACGGTTCCCAGAGCCAATAGGTGATGTCCTCGAGCAACTTGACGTGCATGGAGTCGGCCCGTTGAGCGTCGGTCAACATGGCGCTGCGGATG
>DATLQY010000992.1:0-3323 GCA_035534975.1 Pirellulales bacterium | reverse complement strand
AGATCTCGCGGCCTTCCACCAATCCTGAAGCCAAGTCCAGGCTTCGGCGGACACCTGCACGGCGGGCTGACGCCCTTGTGCTGTCCGCCAACGCCTGGCCTTTATCACACGCGCTGCCATCGGGACCCTGCCTTCGGCAGGGCGGCGGCCGCGGCGGCGCGCCATCAACCCAAGTCGCGCCGCTCGAAAAAGAGCAGTGACACGAGCATCATGATCGCGCTGTAGAGCAGCGTGTAGACGAACGTCTCGCCGACGTAGATCCAGGGTATCACTCGGTCGGCCGCGATGGCGGCATCGCTCTTGTAATGGTCGAGCACCGGCAGCACCGTGGCGATGAATTGGCCCATGAACTTCACCAACCGTAACTGCCCGATCGACGATTGCACCAAGAGCGGCGTCAGGTGGCCCAGGACGTAGATCGAAAACAGGATCGTCAAGTTGGGCAGCATCGAGACCCGCGTCGACAGCGCGATCGTGATCGAAGTCAGCACCACGGTCTCGAGGAAAGCCAACACCAAGGGGGGCACCGTGCGGGCCATCTCGCCCTTGATTTGCGCGACTTCCGGCGCGGGCAGCGAGTTTTCGCGGGCATCGTAAACCACCTTGTAGGAGATCGAGGCCAGGAACACGATCGAAAGCAACACGAACAGCGTGTAGGCCGGCGCCAGCACGCCCAAAAACTTGCCGAACACGAATTGCCGGCGGCCGATCGGTTTGGAGAGCACGGTCAACGCCGTGCGGCCTTCGATCTCGTCGGCGATCGATACGCTCGCGGTCCAAACGGCGAGGATGATCGATAGCAACATCACCAAGGTCAGGCTCGTTTCCTTGAACATCTTGACGTCTTCGCCAAACGTGCTGTACGGGACCCATGTGAACAGCATCAGCAGCAACGTGCCCAACACCAGAACCACCCAGAACAAGGGTTGGAACCAGGCCCACTGGGCCGACGTCAGCGCAATCGCCGCGACCTTGGGAAAGGCGAGCCGCAACAACCCGAAGGCCGCGACCAGCGCGACCAGCGCCATACTGCCGAAGAGGGCCGCATCCAATGGACTTGGCAGCCACAGCCAGAACTTCTCAATCAGAACCATCGACGACGCCTCGCCTTAGAGGGAAATCTCGAACCCCGAAAACTCATCGCTCGCGGCGCCCCCGCGCTGCCTCGTGGCCGCGATGTAACGCCCCAACTCGCTCGACACGGCACTCAGGAACCGCTCGACTTCGTCAACCGTCCCTTCCGCCACCAGGTTGACTCTGCCATCCGGCAGGTTCTTCACGAAACCCGTCACATCGAAGCGGTCGGCGATTCGCTTCGCCGTGTACCGAAATCCCACTCCTTGCACGCGGCCCTCGTACCATGCCTCGCGGCGCACGCGCGCCGTTCGGGCGGCGGCGTCCGGTCGATCGGAAAACGGTGGAGACCCGGCGGCTTCCAAGACGACTCCCGCAAGCGGCGATCGCGACCAATCGGTTTGCGGTGGACGCTCGCCGTACCGCCCCACTACGTGGCGTACACCGCGAAGGTTCAGTATATCGCGGAATTGCGCGGAATTCCAGTTGCCAAGGCCGCCGAGCATCAATCGCCGATGACGTCGTCCAATCGCGAGACTCCGACCACCTCGCGCAGGCTGACCCAAGCCCAGCGCCGGTTGGGGCTGATGCCGTGGCCTCGACTGGCCAGGACGTATTTCTCACGCGTCGTTTGCGTATCGCGCAGGTCGTGGGCATCGGCATCGGCCAACAGCAGAAAATCGCCCTGTTGCTCCACCAGCCGCCCCAGGTACACGTAAGGGCTGGCCAGGTCGAGCACTACCAACTGGCCGAACAACTCTTGCCACGAGGGGACGACGGAAGGCTCCATGTCGTAAGAGAATAGCACGTTTCGACCGCGCCGGCAATCAAGTCGTCGTGGAGTCGTTGTGGAGTTCGACGCCACCGCGTAGAATGGCGCCGGTGAGGGACCGGCCCACGTCAGCGCCACCCGCCCCGGGCGGATCTTCGCCACGAGCGTTCCCTACAGAGGAAGCGGAATGTAGCCCCACGATGAGCGAACTCAACCACGAATGCGGTGTGGCCGCCATCTACCATCTGCCCGGCAGGGGCACCAGCCGGCTTTGCCCCGAGCAGGGCCCCGACGAGGTCTCGCGGCTGATGCCGCGGATGTTATTGGACATTCAAAACCGGGGCCAGCTTTCGGCGGGCATGACCACGTTCAACCCGAGCCGGCCAAAGCGGATCGACACCTACAAGGACCTGGGCGGCGTGAGCGAGGTCTTCCGACTCAGTCATCGCGGCAAGTACGAGAACCTGATGAGGGACTTCAGCGGCCGGGCGGCGATCGGTCACGTGCGCTACGCCACCTGCGGCCCCGAGGACCGCAGCTACGCGCAGCCCTTCGAGCGGAAGCACCTGAAGAAGCAAAAGTGGTTCAGCTTCGCCTTCAACGGCCAGCTCGCCAACTACCCTGAGCTGCGCCGCGACCTGCTGGCCGACGGCGACAACCATCTGGCCCGCGACACCGATACGGAGATCATCATGCACGAGATCAGCCGCGAGCTGTCGGGCGACCGCCGGCCGCGGTTGATCGACCTTTGGCGGAACGTCTCGCGCAACTTCGACGGCGCCTACTGCCTCGTGTTTCTCAACGCCTTGGGCGACATGTTCGTTGCTCGCGACCCGCTGGGCAATAAGCCGCTCTGCTACGCGTACCACGAGCAGGAGCCGCTGTTCGCGGCGGCCAGCGAGAGCGTGGCGCTGTTGAACCTGGGCTTCGCGCCGGAGAACATCAAATCGCTCCTGCCCGGCCAGGCGATCACGATCGTCGACGGCGAATTCGCCGTCGAGCGCTTCGCCAACAGCCCGCGGCAGGCGCATTGCTTCTTCGAATGGATTTATTTCGCCAATGTGGCCAGCACGATGGACGGCCGCAGCGTCTACCTCTCGCGCAAGGCCCTGGGTGAGGAGTTGGCCAGGCTCGAAGACGTGCCGATCGACGAAGAAACGATCGTCGTGCCTGTGCCCGATACGAGCAAGGCCGCCGCCGACGCGATGGCCTATGCCCTGAAAATCCCGTCGCTCGAAGGGCTGATCCGCAACCGCTACACGGGCCGCACCTTCATCGAGGGGGCGACCAGCCGCAAACGCAAGGTTGAAACCAAGTACACGCCGCTGCGCGAAGTGCTCGAAGACAAACGCGTGATCCTGGTCGAAGATTCGATCGTCCGCTCGACTACGATGAAAGTGCTCTTGAGCCGCCTCCGCGAGCTCGGCCGGGCCAGGGAGATTCACGTGCGAGTCGCCTGCCCGCCGATCATCGCTCC
>DATLQY010000991.1:0-8358 GCA_035534975.1 Pirellulales bacterium | reverse complement strand
TCGTCGTTGATGAGCTGGGTGTCGTTCTCCTGGCTGCCGGCGATGCCTTGCGCCACCTGGTTCAGCGTCTGGCCGGCGTCCAGTTGGCTGTTCCAGAACTTTTCGCCGCCGGCGTCGGCCGTGCGGCCCAAAAGCAGCTTGTACACCGCGTCGATCCAGGCCGTGTTCGTGCCGCCGGCGTTGGTGTAGAACTCAGGCGAGGAGACCAGATCGGCCTCAAGTTGCTGGTCGGTCACGCCGGCGTCCATTTGGGAGGTCCAGTAGGTCACGCCCCCAGCATCCGCCACCCGGTCGAGCAGCTTCACGTAGGCGGGCCTGATGACGAAGTTGGCGTAGTACTCGTCGCTGTGCGCGATCGCCGCGGCCACGCTGCTGACCGCCGCGCCCGAGTCGAGCAACTGCGTCCAATAAGAGAGTCCGCCTGGATCGGGAGCGCGGCCGAGCACGTCGTGGTAGACGGCCGCGACGAACAGTTGGCTCGGGCTGGGTGTGACCCGCACCTCCGCGCCGCCTTCGTCATGGATCGTGACCGCGACGTGGTCGTTGCCCGTGACGGCATAGGTGTGGCTGCCGGTGACTTGGAAAACGCCGCCGGCCGCCGCGGCCACCGTACCCGCCGTGGCGCTGCTGCCGTCGCCCCAGTCGATCGTCGCCGCATAATTGGCCGTCGCATCGGCCCCGCCAGCGTCGGTGAAGGTGGCGACGGTGGCGTCGTTCAGGGTCAGTCCAGAAGCCAGGCTGAAGGGCACAGCAGTGGCCGCGAGTGGAGCGTCAGCCACGTTCGCCTGCGAGTTGACGGTGATCGTGTGACTGTGCGCATCCGTGACGATGACCTGCACCGCGGAAGTGCCTTCCTCAGCGTAGGTATGGTTGCCTACCACGTCAAAACCGCCGTTTGGGTCGGCCGCCACCGTGCCGGCTGAACTGCCGCCGTCGCCCCAGTTGATGGTGGTGCTGAAGTCGCCGGGCTTGGCGCCGGCCTCGTTGATCGTCGCGACGTTCCCGCTGAAAGCTGCGCCTTCGCTGGCAGCCAGCGTGACCCCTACCCCCGTCGGGCTGGCGCCGGCGCTGACCGTCACCGAGCCGGTCTGGCCGGCGAAGTTGGTCTCCGAATTGGGACCGGTCGACAAGTTGAACGTGTTGACGTCGCGAAACAGCGAATTCGCGCCGTCGGTCGGCAGTTGCGCGGCCGTGAACGAAAAGCTGTCCACGTCGGCATAGTTCAAGCTATCGCCGGAGACGGAGAAGAAGTTGTCGGGCACGGTGTAGTCGGGAGTCACGGCGCCGGGTTGTTTGGCGTAATCGGTCGTGCCGATCAGGAAGTGCGTGTTGGCCGTGGCGTCGCTGGGCAAGTCGCTGGGGAACGTGAACGTGTTCTCATTGGAACTGATGAAGTGGCCGGAAAGGTGATTTTCGCCGTTGGACGGGTCGCGCAGCTCGATGAACTGGACCGTGCCGTCGGGGCTGGAGAACACCTGGTCCATCTTCCACAGGTGGAAGGTCAGCATCAGCCGGTCCTCGCACCGCTCGACACCGCGCAGGTTGGGGGCGCGAGCCGCGGCTTTCCGCTTTGGACCGCGGCGCCGTCGTGGTTGGTGTGCGAGTTTCGCACGTGTGAGGGAAATCAAGTGCTTGTACATCGTGCCTTGCTTCGGAATTGAGGGACGTGCCCTTGGAGTACAACGTTTTTGGGCGCCGAAAGCGGGCGCGCAATTCGAAGTTTTTCTTGGTGAGGGCTAGCCCGCGGGATTCATGATATTACTGGCTTCCATGGCGCCCTTGGAACGCTGCCCCGCGACGAGGCGGCACCCGCAACGGAATTCGCGCCTCGAACCGGGCGCTTATTCAGCCTGAATTCCAATTATTTTTCCACCCGAAGCCCTGGGCCAAGTGCCATCAGGTTGCGTATTACATCTCGGCGGACTACCCTGAAGGAACGACGAGTGTGCCCTTGGACATCTCATTCAGCTCGATCAACGCGAAGCTCCGTTTCATGCTTAATCGCCCGCTAAGCATCGAGGACCTCGAAGACCGGCAATTGCTCTCCGGTGCGAGCCAAGATGCGGCCCCGCCGACGGCGTCCGCGGCGCAACTGCCGGCGCCCGTCTCCACGCCCGATTCGACCGGCAGTGGTTCGTCGGTTGCCGATACCAAATCCGCAACCTGGCAATCGCCCGCGCCCTCGATGACCAACGCGGCAAGTTCGTCGTCCGGCGCATCCCCGTCTTCCGGCGCTTCATCGGCCGCCGCCGGACCAAGTGAGGACCAGCTGTCGAGCATGGCCGAATACGCCAACCAGCGGCCCAACGACGCTTCGAACGCCAACTACGGTCCCTACGCTTCCTACGCCGACCTGCAACGGATGCTGATCGAGGCGGCCGGTGTGGCGCAATCGATCGCCGACGGAACGACGGTGGCGGGACGAGATTATTCGCAGCAGGCCAATCCGCTTCTGCCAGGTCCGGCCGATGTGACGGTGGTCGCCGCAAGCGCCCCGCAGTCAGCCGGTCGAGGCCTGCACGAACCGGGCGAGGGTATCGAGCCGCGTGCGGCGGCCCAGCCGCGCGCGGATCCTGTCGAGGCCGCGGTGCCTTTCGCCGCGGAGATGGGCAACGAGTTGCGCGCCGCGTCTGAAACACCGGACAATGACGAAATCGTGACTGAAAAAGCGGCGGCGCAGGCGAACGCATGCCTGCCAGCACAACCGTTGTTGGCCGGTATTCTGCGCGTCGATCTGCCGGCGCTGGAAGCGGGTGTCGAGCGGTTTTTCGCGCAGCTCGAAGAGTTGGGCGACGAACTGTCCGATCCTGACGTTGCGTGGAGGATCGGAGCATGGTTTCTCACCGCGGCCGGCGCCGCAGCGGCACTGGAATTCGCGCGCGCGGAAGCCAAGGACAATCGGCCGAGGGAGCCGCTGCTCGTCGGCGGCTGGAGGCTGCCGCAACCACCGCGGCCCAAGGAACGGCCCAAGGAGCTGCCGGTATGATCGCCAGCCCGCTCGACGAGCTGCTCGAACGTCTTGGCGCCGGAGACACCGAAGCCGCGGAAGAGGTCTATCGCGCCTACGAGCCCTACCTGCGGCTCGTCGTGCGGCGGCAGTTGCCCAACCGGCTGCGCACCAAGTTCGACTCGACCGACGTCGTACAGTCGGTGTGGGTCAGCGTGCTCGACCACTTGCGCCGCTCTCACTGTTCTTTCCCGACGGTCGACCACCTGCGGGCGTTCCTCGTCAAGGCCACGCGGCACCGCCTGATCGACCGCGTCCGCCAGCACCGCGCCGCCGCGGCGGTCGAACAACCGCTGGTGCTCACCGCGGCCGAACGTTTGCCCGCCGCGCAGGGGCCCCGGCCAAGCGAGGTGCTGCAGGCCAACGACCTCTGGACGCAAATGCTCGCCGCCTGCCCGGCCGAGCACCACGCGCTCTTGGAACTGAAGCGGCAAGGCCTTCCGCTTGCCGACATTGCCCGGCGCACCGGCTTGCACGTCGACAGTGTGCGCCGCATCTTGCGCAGGCTTGCTCGGCAATTCTCAGTCCGCTCGAGTCCCAAGCCCGCTACGTCACCGTCTTCACCGCGCCAGACAGAAACGCCCGACGGAAGCGAGTGAGGCCGGAAATGTCGCGACCTTCCCCCCCGTCGACCTTCGCCGATATCGGCATTGAAGCCATCGACGACGTGACCGCGGCGCTCGTCGAGGCCCTGATCGTGGAATTGAACGAGCGCTGGGCTCTCGGTGAGCGGCCTCGCGCCGAAGAATTGCTGGCGAGGCACCCCGAACTGGCCGGCCGGCCCGAAGCGGCCGTCGAGCTGATCTATGAGGAAATCTGCCTTCGCCAGCAACACACGACCGCCCCGACGCCGTCGGAGCTTTTCAGCCGCTTTCCCCAATGGCGCGCGCAACTCGAATTGCTGCTCGATTGCCACCGCTTGCTCGAAGAATCTCCGGCGCCCAGTTTCCCGCGGGCCGGCGAGACGCTGGGCGAGTTTCAGCTCTTGACCGAGTTGGGCCGCGGCGCACGGGGCCGCGTTTTCCTGGCCAGGCAGCCGGCGCTGGCGGATCGCGCCGTCGTGCTCAAGCTTGCCGCGGCCGATGGTCAGGAACACCTTTCGCTGGCGCGATTGCAGCACACCCACATCGTCCCGCTTTACGGCGTGCAAGACTTTCCCGAGCGGGCGCTTCGCGGGCTATGCATGCCGTACTTCGGAGGCGTCACGTTCGACAAACTCTTCGCCGCCCTCGGTGCGTACTCGCCCGCGCAACGCCACGGACATCATCTGCTCGACGCGCTGCGGCGCCTGTCGGCGGATTCGATGGCGTCGATGGCCGGCGCCAACGGCGCCGCGACCGGCGCGGAGCCAAGGGCGCCGTCATCGCCGGCGGGCGAAACGTCCGACGGTCAATTGCCGGCGCGATGGTCGTACGTCGAGACCGTCTGTTGGCTCACCGCCTTACTGGCCGACGCGCTGCACTATGCCCACCAGCGCGGCCTGCTACACCTCGATCTCAAGCCCTCGAACGTCCTCTTGGCAGCCGACGGCCAGCCGATGCTACTCGATTTCCACCTCGCCCGCGCGCCCCTGGAAAAAGGCGTGGCGGCGCCAGAGTGGCTCGGCGGCACGCCGGGATACGTTTCACCCGAGCTTGCGGAAGCGTTCGAAGCGGTTCGCGCTGGCGGTACGGTCCCCATCACCATCGACGGGCGTGCCGACGTCTACTCGCTCGGTCGGCTGCTCTTGGAAGCCCTCGCCGGCGCGCTTCCGCCGCCGGAAGCGCCGGCGATTGAGGTCTGGCTGCGCCGGCGCAACTCGCGAGTTTCGCTCGCGCTGGCCGACCTGGTGGCAAAGTGCGTGGCTCACGACCCTCGCGACCGCTACCTCGACGCTTCGCACCTGGCCGCCGACCTGCGGCGGCACCTTGCCGATCAGCCGTTGCGGGGCGTCGCCAATCGCAGTCTCTTGGAGCGATGGCGAAAGTGGCGCCGACGGCGACCGCACGCCCTGACCCTGGTGGCGCTCTTGGTGGTGGTCGTCGGCGCCGTGGCGCTCTCGATCGTCGAGTACCGCCAAGAACGCCGGAAGGCCGAGCTTGCGCTGTCCGAGGGACGCGAACGGCTCGATCGCCGCGACTACGTCGCCGCCTTGGGAACGCTCCATCGCGGAATCGAACTTGCGGAGAACCTCCCGTTTTGCGGCGATCTGATCGACTCCCTTCGCGAGGACTTCAGGCAAGCCCAACGGGCCGTCGCGGCGGGCGAGTTGCACGATGTCACCGATCGCCTTCGCGCGACGTTCGGCGCCGAGTCGCCGACCTCCGCCGAATCGCGGGAGCTCGAAGCGCATTGCCGCCGTTTCTGGGAACAACGGCAGCGGATTGCCGAATGGTTCTCGGAAAACCCCTCGGCCGGGTTCGAACGCCAGGTCGAAACCGACCTCCTGGACTTGGCGATTCTCTGGGCCGACCTGCGAGTGCGGTTGGCCACGGGCGGCGACGTCGCACTGGCGCGGCGCGAGGCCCTGGAAATTCTTGACGAGGCGGAATCGTTCGCCGGTCCCAGTGCCGTCGTCCATCTCGAACGTCAGGTCCACGCCGCGGCGCTGGGACCGGATGAGGCCGCTTCCGAACCCCAACGCCACGCCGACCTCGCCCCGCGCACGGCTTGGGAACACTTTGCGCTAGGTCGCGCGCTCTTGCGCTGGGGCCGTCTCGACGAGGCGGCGGCCCATTTCGACACGGCGATCGACCTGGAGCCGCACGCGCTATGGACGAACTGCTACCTGGGAAAATGCGCCTACGAGCGAGGCCGGTACGCCGACGCCGCCATCGCATTCACCGCCTGCGCCGTCTTGGCCCCGGACAGCGGCTGGTGCTTCTATAACCGCGGCCTTGCCTTCGCCAAACAAGGCGACACCGAGCGCGCGCGCCGCGACTTCGATCGAGCGGTGAAGCTCGATCCTGGGCTTGCCCGCGCGATTGAAAACTTGCGCATTCCGTGAGCCTGAACGTCGAGATGAGCACGATCATGCACCAACAACCAACCATTGCCGAACTTCGAGCCGCCCTGGAGGCAACCAAGCTCCCGCCCAAGGAGGATTTTGCGCGGATGGTCCGCGATGGTCTGATCAATGCGCGGGGCCAATTGACCAGACTCTACGGTGGGGACGCCGATCCAGAACCTGGGGCTCGGCCTCCCCGCGCCGACTCCAACGGCGAGCGGTAAACTCGTTCTCCGTCGCGACGCCTCATCTGCTCCAATTCATCTCGGATTCCTTCCCCACTTTCGTTCAGGTCCGGACTCTATCCATTGTTCCTCCAAGTCGATCGAACAGACCCATGATGAGAGAGACTACCAGTCGCTCGGCGAATTCCGCCGGACGATCGACGCGCTGGTCCAGAAGCACGACCAGCGCACGATTCCGCCAAGAACAGCCGCCGAGCGTTTGCCCGCGACGTTCGGAAGTTCGCCAGGTGGTTCACCACGCCCAACCGTGAAAAGTTTTCAAACCTGCGAGCTGGCCCAGACTCTCGGCCACGAAAACCTGAACACGACGGCCAGATACACGAAGCGGACGCAGGACCAGCTTGACGAAGCGGCAAATCGCTTAAACTACTAGGGTTGGCAAACTCGTGGAACGCCCGATGGGAACCAAAGTGAATCGTCGAGGGTACAAGTCACCGATTCCAAAAACGGCCAGAGAGGTCGTGGACGAATTGTATGGCGACGGAACAAAAAAAGAGTCGAGCTTCTTCGTCGGTCGAAGGAAAGTCGGACGCCGTTTGTGGTGGGACGACGGCCAATTGGAGAGTGAATACGGGTTGAAAGATGGTCAGAAACACGGCAACATGTTGGACTTTGATGCGAACGGGAACTTATCCGCAGTTGAGCCGCATCGAAATGGAAGGGAACACGGACAGGGAAAGCAATTCGCCAGCGATGGATCAGTGCTGATTTGCTATGTCCTGCGGAACGGCGTCGGCATGGACCTGTGGTGCCACGAAAACGGAAGCTTGTCCGAAGAACATTACTGGCCGGACGATGGCGAGCTTGGGTACAACCGAAAGCAACTCTTGAACTGGAGACCCCATGCCAGATCGTGAAATCACCTTGAACCTGTCGGGCGGAACCTTCACCTTGTCGAATGGGACAATCACGAGCAACCTTCACTACGCCGCACTCGAAGAGTTCCTCGAAGCTGGAGAGGAGGAGCCAGGTGATCGGCTCGACGATCAGTTCAACTACGGTCGCTACGAGGGAGCCATCGACGCCCTGGAGTCGTTCATTTTGGCCGCTGCCCAGTCCGGGATGGACGTGGAGGGCAAGAAGTTCACCACGGCCCTACAGACGACGCTCGACGCCATCGGCCACGAACTCTAGACACCCGCTTGCTCCTTGAAAAGAAACCCAAGGAGCAAGCCATGTCAATCGCCAACGGGGCCGACCCGATCCAGCAAAAGGCCGCAGCCGACGCCAATGCGGTTCAAGATGCCTGCAACCTTACGGCCATCATCGGCTGTTTTCACCGCCACCTGCTGGCCCTGCATCGCTCGGGCGTATGCGGCGACGATCTCATCAATCATCCCGTGGCCTTGGCCTTCTTGTCGAAGCTGAACTCGCTCTGCCGATTAACGCTTGATCGGGAGTGCATCGGCTTGCTCGCGGCGACGAGCATCTTGCCGCCCTTCTTGTCGTAGCCCCGCAAGGTCCTCGGAAACGACAAGTCGATTATCAGCCACGCTGCCGGCCGCGTACACGCCCGAGCTGCCGAGGAATGAGCGCCGTCCGACGAAGGCGACGACGACGCGACGGCGGCCCGGCTGTGGCCCGTTCGCGCCGCAACGGCCGCAAGGGCGACGGCCGCGATGACGACTGGCCCGCCTTTCTCCTGTCAACGTTTGACATTGCGACCAACCATCGCCGATACTGGCCTTATGGCCGTGGTGATCGTTGCCGCCGAAGCCCTGGCGCAATTGGACGGACTACCCGACAACATCGTCGGCCGCATGGAGCGGATTTTCGAGCGATTGCGCCGCTGGCCCGACGTGAGCGGCGCGAAACCGCTGCGCGGAAGTTTGGCGGGGCGTTGGCGCATCCGCACGGGCGATTACCGCGTGCAATTTTTCGTTGAGCGCGGCAAGCCGACGAGCGAAGACCGGCCGGCTGAACCGGACACCGTGGTTGTGGAAAAGATCGGACACCACGACGGATTTTACGATGAGCACTGACGCCTTTCCCGTGCAAACCGTGACGTTCACCGGCGAGCGTTACGTGATTCTGGCCGAAGTTGACTACCTGCGGTTGCTGGGCGAGCCGCCCGAGCCGGAGTTGCCGGCGCCCGACGCCAAGGGGCGTTACCCGGCCGT
>DATLQY010000990.1:0-7035 GCA_035534975.1 Pirellulales bacterium | reverse complement strand
GATCGGGTTGATGACCAATGGGGTGAAGTTCCCGGCTATATTACGGTAAATTTCGGCAGACATCTGGCCGCCGTACCAGTTAATCAACCCCGTGTACATGTTGCTGTCGCCCGGACCGGAGTACCGCGCGACCAGGCCGGCGACCGAATTATTCGTCGACGACAAATTGACGCTCGCGCTGATATCGACGTCGGTCAGCGCGGCGCTGGCAGAGACTGCGTCGCTGATGCTGGCAGAGGAGCTGACTTGCGCATGGTTGGAGCTGATGCCGACACTGCCTGCCGTCGTCGCCCAGTTGCTGCCTAAGTTCGAGCTGTCCGGACGCTGGAAGTTTTCCGAGATGGGAAGCGGAGCCGGAGCAAGGGCACTGAAGCTGGCATAGGTCGTACTATTGTTGGCACGCAGACCCACCGACCCCGGGGCCGTGATCTGCGTGTCCACCGCCGAGGCGTCCAATACGCCGTTGACAAAGAACTGCAGGACGCTGCCTTGCACCCAAAATTCCAGGTTCGCCGTGCCTGGGGTGAGGCTGATTGGGTTGATGACCAATGGGGTGAAGTTCCCGGCTATATTACGGTAAATGTCGGCAGACATCTGGCCGCCGTACCAGTTAATCAAGCCCGTGTACATGTTGCTGTCGCCCGGACCGGAGTACCGCGCGACCAGGCCGGCGACCGAATTATTCGTCGACGACAAATTGACGCCGGCGCTGATATCGACGTCGGTCAGCGCGGCGCTGACATAGACTGCCCCGCTGATGCTGGCAGAGGAGCTAACGAGCGCATGGTTGGAGTTGATGCCGACACTGCCTGCCGTCGTCGCCCAGTTGCTGCCTAAGTTCGAGCTGTCCGCACGCTGGAAGTTGTCGGAGAAGACCTGCGTGGAAGCAGGCTGGTTGCCGCTCAGGTCAGCCACGATGAATGCGGCCTTTGGGCTGCCGAGTCCAGTGACCAAGTCATACCCTGGCCCGGCCAGCGACCCGTTATTCCCCGTGGTGATGTCGTTGAAGTCGTTCGCGGGCAAGGAGTAGATTAGGGGCAATGTCTGGATGGTGGGCGAGCTGTTAAGCGCTCCCACTCCCGCCAGTGCTCGTCCCTGGTTACTGATCGCGATGATCGCTCCCCATGACGGAGCCGACAAGCTGGTTCCGCCCAACGAGTACCACGGGAGGCTGCCGCCGTTGTACGAGTCGTAAACGGCGACTCCCTGGCCGGCGTCAAACGCGACGTCCGGCGCGGTTCGCTGAGTCCCGGCCCGGCCGCCCACTCCCCGCTGATAAGTGGGTTGCGTCTCGAAGATGCTCTGGCCTCCGCCGCTACCGTGCCAGCCCGTCTCTTGCACGACCGCAGACGTCGAAGTGCCGGGAATCGGGGCGAGGAACAGGTTGGTGCCACCTACCGCAACCACGTTGGGCGAAACGGCCGGGTACAGCGCCGTTCCGGAATCGCCCGAGGCGGCAACGAATGTCACTCCTGTCGCACTGAAAACGCTGTCATTCGAGGCCTCGGTGGCGGATTCCTGCGACCCCCAGCTCATGGAAACCACCGAGACTCCGCTGGTCCCTTTGGCGGTATTAACGGCCGTGGAAAGGTCGGAGAAATCAGAGGTGTTCGCCTCGACAAGTAGGATTTTAGCTTGCGGGGCGAGGGCGTGGGCCCACTCCACGTCAAGCGCGGTTTCCATCTCCCAGCCGCCCGTCGGGTCTATGGCCGTGGGACGAAGGCCGCCCGTCTGACCGACGATGGTAAAGACCGGGTCCGCGAGGCCGAACGCCTGATCGAACAAGTGCAGGTCGCTGTTGGCGAAGTTCGGGTCGGTGCTGTTCAGGAACCGCGGATTGTCGAAGGCATCGACAATGGCGATGGTTTGGCCATTGCCAGTGCCGGCAGCGCCGTTGCTGAAATTAATCAGGTTGAAGCCGTAGGCCTGCTGGATCTGGGACGGAGTAGTAAGCCCAACGGGCGTCGACTGGTTTTGCGGAGACATCAGGACCAGCGTCGAGTGGACGCCAGACAGGAGGGACCTGTCTTCGAGCGCTTCCACGGTCCGGCGTGTTTGGCGCAATAGAAGTAGAGTGGTGCTACGCCGCCGTGGCCCCTTCTTCCCTTTCGTGAAAGCGCTGGAGAACAGACCAAGAGCACGGGCGAGATGCAACTTCATGACACCAATCCTCAGAGAGCTTGGGATACGCTTCTCAATGTCGTGTAACGCGTTGCCGGCCTTTTTTCACGACCGCCCCACCGAGGAGGGCCATGAAGCGCGAGTCGGCCGCACTCTACCAACGTTGCGGCAGTTGTCAAGTGCCCCTCCGTAGTCCCCGTAGTCCTGTGATTCAGACGTAAGCGGGCGGCGCGCCGCCGCCGCCGGCCTCGCCGCCGGGGTCGCCTACGCCACTGGCAGCCGTCCCGGCCCTGCCGGCCTCGCCACCGCCAGCCGCCTCGCCTCCGCCGCCGGGGTCGCTGTCGGCCTCGCCTTCGCCGGCCGCGTCGTCGGTGCCGATCGCAGGGGCGGATGGGGCGGCATCGGCGTCTTTCAGCAGGCGGCGAATTTGTGCTTGCGCACGACGGCGCGCTTTCCCTTCAAGCTTCAACGTCATGTCCATGTGCTCCAGCAAGGTTTGCCTAACCACGAGGTTCCAGGCCGTCGAGTGGAACCGCGCCAGGTCCCAGAAGCACTTCCCCTGGCGGTGCCGTCCTTCAATGTCGGTGCGAAGGCCGTAGTGATCACGCACGCACCGGGCCGACCAGTCGGCATTTGTGGTCACCAGGAACCAGGTGTCTTCATGCCCGTCGGCGTAGACGTCGCGCGGGTACACGCCCGTCAGCGGCACCGGGCCTGCTGGCCGATTGGGACGAGTTGCTGGCCTAAGCCCAGCGTGGACGGTTCTCTCATGAGCGGATGCTGAAACACGTGCTGCAGGCCGAATTCCGCGGCAAGAGTGAACGATCGCGGCTGCTTCGCCGCCAACGGGCCAGGATTCCGGAACTGCTGGAGATGGAGACGCTCCCCTTCGACCGTCAACCGAAGCAGGACCGCAAGCGGATCATGTCGCTGTACGACCGTTTCGACTACATGACCAAGCGGCAGAGCCTAGTCTGGCTGGGGCCGACCGCCTGCGGGAAAACCGAGTTGGCCACCGGTTTTCTGTTGCAGGAAATCGACCGTGGATACCGGGGCCATTTCATCGCCTTTGCCGAGTTGATAGCGGATCTCTACGCGTCGGTGCCCGACCATTGGGAAGCCAAGGTGCTGCGCAAGTACGCCGCCTACCATTGCCTGCTGATCGACCAGATCGGATATGTCGAGGTGGAACCGGCGCAGGACGGGCTGTTCTTCGCGCTGATGCAAAAGCGACTCCAGACCAAGACCACGCTGATCACTTCGAATCTGGGATTTAGCGACTGGGGCTCGTTTCTCAAGAACGACCATTTGACCGGTGCCTTGCTCGATCGGCTGACGGCGGCCAGCCACGTGACCAACATGGAAAACTGCAAGAGCCTGCGGGGTCGTTTGGACGAGGTCGAGTCGAGCGATCCAGCATGAGCTTCGACGACCTTCGCCAGCGTGCCGCCGTGGTCCGTGAGATCGCGTTAGAGGCCGTCTTGCTCTGCCGCGGCGCCGAGCGCGATCCGCACGACCGGTCCAAGTGGGAGACCGAACAAGGCGCCTTGTCCGTCGCCGGTCAAATGTTCATGAGTTGGCGGCGGGGCCACGGCGGCGGCGGAGCGATCGACCTGGTGACGCATCTGGCCGCCGTCGACTACCGCGCGGCGGTCGAATGGCTGGAGCAACTCCTGGCGGTCGGCCCAATCGGCGGCGGCCAAACCGCCGCGCACCCCTTGGCACGCTCCGCGGTACCCCGCGTGGAGCAAAGGAAACACGACCGGCAGCCAGCGCCCTTTGGCCAATCGAAAATACACCACTGCTAGTACCAACAGTCCCATCGTCTCCAGTGCAAGAATCAGCCGTGTATAATCGCACAAGCTGAACTCCCCGAACACGCGCTGTAATGCCACGCTGAGCATCGCCGTCAACTGACCATACACCGGGTTGGCCGAGTGGAACAACTCGGCCCCGTGGTACATCCGATCGGCATGGCTAATCACATTCAGCCAATGCGCCATGTCGCGCTCGATCGACTCCCAGGGGTGCCGGCTAAAGTCCAACTTCAACGACCACGCCGCCGCGGTGCTGCCAAGAACCAGCCCGGCACTCAGCAGGGCAAATCCGTGATTTGCGACTCGTCGCCTCAGCCAGGGTCCGGCAAAATAGCCGACGGCTCCGCACCCCAGACCTGCCGCCACCCACTCGGGACTTTGCCGGCAGATGATCGCGGCCAGCCAGATCAAAACGCAAAGTCCGACGACGATCAACCAACGGCTGAATCGACAGACGCGCGAAATCCACTCCTTTGACCAGCGACCATCGCGCCCCAGTTCGAGCAATGCGATGCCGCCGAGTAAGACCAGGCACAACTGGTGCGCCGTGCGCAGCGGCCGGGGATCGGCAATCTCCACCGCCTCGATCAGCAGCCGATTGAGCCGGTACGGTGCGTCGAACAATCCTCCGCCCTGGCTCGCTTCAGCCTGCGGCGGCGCCCACCGCTCCACGGCCAGGTAGCAAATCACACAGCACGTCAACACGGCAACGAGTGTGCCACTCACCACCGTGTACCGCTGCCGCGATGGCAGATTCGCAAAAAACATTCGACGGAGATTCCATTCGGTAGAGTGTCGATGAAAGAACCTACCTGCCGGGCGGTCTTGGCGGCAAGTGCAGTTGGCAATTTCGTTACGCCACTCGTCGAGCACGGGCACAATCGTAGCCCAGCCGCTTGTTGAGCTCGATGCCTCCAAATTCGCGAAAACGCGCCTCGACATCGGCGTTCCAATAGATCTCGCGTTCGGTCCTCCGGCCCGACCAGGTCTTGGTTGGCCGTCCCATCGCCTTGGCCACCAACTGTTCAGGAGGGACCAATCGTTCTGAGATCTCCAGGTAGGCGTACAGGGCTTCCAGCGCTTTCCGTTGGGCCTCAATCCCCTGGTCACCGTACAGCGTTTCGAACGATAGCTTGAACACGTCGGTTTGGTCGAGCCAATCTCGCATCGGCAGGCACATATCGAAGTACGAGCCGCCTAAGTGGTCGAGAAAACCGAGCATTTTTCCCGGGCCGTCGGGCAGATCACTCCAATCGCGTGTCCGCGGCCCCTCGCGCTGGGTGTCGGCGTGAAAACGCAAGTACGAGGCCAGCCCGTCCCGCAGATCGCGGTACAGAAACACCTTCTTGAAGTCTGAAAGCAGCGCTCGGCTTTGCGGCGAACACCCCAAGTGCCCAACCGCAAACTGGCCGGGCTGGACCAATTTCAACGATTTCGAAAGCTCCAGCGACGTATTGAAGCGCTGGTACTCTTCTCGCGCTTCTTGGCGCGTCGCCCAGCGGTAATCGGTTAAAGCGTCCGATGAAAGGTGCAGTTGGGTTGACACGCAACCCATTTGGGAAAGCACCTCGGCCAGGAAATACGTTCCCGCTTTGGGTAACGAACAGACGACGATCCGGTGTCGACTGGCGCCGCGGTATGGCTTTGCGGCGGGTCGAAGTTCCGGAGTCAGGTACACCGCGAGGTTGCTGCCTGCCAAGGGCAGGAGATCGGCTTCCAATGCGGCCAGCTCACGGCGAAAGATGGCCAACTCGCCGGCGGCTTGCAGTAGTCGATTGGCCTCCTCCGACGATTGCCGATCGGCCACCGACTGGAGAATCGCGTGGAATTCGGCCAATTCCGCTTTCCGACACTGCGATGCCTCGGCGGCGCTGGCAGCCGTGCGGTCGAATTCCGAGCGTAGCGCCGACATCTGGTTTGAGGCGCCGATTTGATTGGCGCTCAACGTTTCGACCAGATCGGAAAGCCGCTGGGAGCGTTGTTCAAGCCTCTCGAGCGCCTCGCGTATGGGCGCATTCGTCAATCGCCGACGGAAATTGGTCCAAGCCGACGCAATGTTCTTGAAGTCCATCAAGAATACGCTCTCTTGCCTCAATCCCGGTGAATTCCAGAATAATTTGGAAGGGCCGAATCTGCGCACGTTAAACCCCGCCAGTGCCGCTTGGTATCGGCGCAATCGGGTAATACATTAACGACAACGGAATCGCGATGGAACAGCGCTCGCAAAATCGCTCATCGACACCGCAGTTACCGATGGGATCTTCAATAGCGTTTGCGCATGTGCCCTGTCCTTCCCATTTTACTGGCGAGAATTAACACCCAGTGTGTTTTTTCCGTTGTCACGGCCGTGTATACTGATTAGCTCGTTCTCAGCAACCCCGCGGGAGGCTTGGCAATGCATGGGGAACCAATCAGAGCCGCATGGTGCCTGGTGTGCCTTTGGTTCGTGGCGGCAGACGGTCAGCCGCGGGCCGCTGATTCCGACCACGTCCGCGCCGATAAGGCGGCGCTCGCGCGACTTCAAGCCTATGTTGGTGGGTGGAAAGGGGTGGGCCAATTGCGCCGCGGCTCGACCCAGGGCGCCTGGACCGAGCAGGCCGACTGGGCCTGGAAATTCGCGGACGGCCGAGCCTCGCTCGTTTTCGAGGCCCTCAAGGGAAAATACCATACCTCCGGCCGCATCGTGCCGTGCGAAGAGTCGGGCGAATTTGAGTTGGTTGCCACCCGCCCCGACGGCGAGACTCTCGACCGCTTCACCGGCCGGGTGGCCGACGACGGCCAATTGGTCCTCTCGGTCGTCGACGATATCCCTCCGGGCGACACCACCACGGGCGCATCAGGGGTCGTGAAGGGCGGATCAGCGGCCAATTCATCCGATCAGGCCGATGCGGTCTCGCGGATTTCAATCCGCACGGTTGCCGAGGGCCACCGCCTGCTCGTGCTCTACGAACGCCGCGTCGCCGGCGGCGACCGCTACACGCGCATTGCCGAAGTCGGCTATACCCGAGTGGGAAGCTCGTTCGCCAAGGGGAGCGGCCAGCCCGAGTGCGTCGTTACGGGCGGATTGGGGACGATCAAGGTCACGTACCAGGGGAAG
>DATLQY010000989.1:0-4901 GCA_035534975.1 Pirellulales bacterium | reverse complement strand
CGAGTTTGGCCCCGCCAGCCGTAGCGACTGGGCCGCGCCGATTCGCTGCGCGGGGTTGTCGCTGTGAAACAATTCGATCAACGCCGCGACACCGTCGGGGCCGATCCGGGCCAACGCCTCCCCGGGCCGGTCGCCCGGATGAGGATCGGAACCGACCATGTGCCAGAGCGCCGTAATGGCCGGTGCCGCCGCCGGTCCGATCCGCCCCAGCACGTCGGCGGCCGAATAGCGAACTTGCAAGTCATTGGACGAGAGCGCTTCCATCAGCACGGGCACCGCCTTGGCGTCATCCAACTCGCCAGACTTCTTGCCCCCTGGCAACTCCTTGACCACGAGCGCCCCGCGCCAACGGAGCGTATGCGCCAGGCGGCGCGCGGCGGCGCTGGCTTTATGGTCGAGATCGACGTGTCGTAACTCGACCGCGGGGCCAAAGCCCAGCATCCGCCGTTCCGCCCGGCCGGCAATGCCGACCAGCGCCCCAACGCCGGCCGCGAGCGAGATTGCCTCGATCGTGTCGATCCCCATGGTGTAGTCGTAATAGTCCCACCAGGCCTTGGCGGTGACCACGACGACCAGTGCTCCGGCGGCGGCGCCGAGGAGCAAGCCGCCGATCCAGCCGGTTCGCCGCGCGACCACCACGACCACGGCCGCCGCCAGACACATATTCACGAACAACTCCTCGAGTTGTTCTACATCGATCATCCGGGGCGTAGTGTACATCCAGGCGCTCAGCGCCATGAGGACCAGCACCAGCTTCAGGGCCGATAGTCGTGGCGCGCCGCGTGGGGCAATCCAAAGCGCACGTGCGGCTTGCACCCCTGTGATGAGCCAAATCCAGACGCGAGGATCGTGGCCGGCGAGGTTCGCCATCGGTCCCAGGGTCGCCGAGGCGAAGAGCACCGCGACCAGCCCGAGCCGGTTGAGAAAGAGCCGTTTGCATGCCGGCCGCGTGAAGATCGCAAGGCCGTTGACGACGATCGAGATCACCGCGCAGGCGAGCAAGGGTCTCGCGAAACGGTAGCCATCGATCCAGCCCCACGCGACTACGCACAGCACGGCCCCGTGAACCACGACCAGCAGCGCCGCAAGCGCCCAGCGGGCCGTATTCGACAGGATCGACGTCGGCTGATTCGTGGCCATCTGGTGTCGCACAAGTTCGCGGATTGAATTGGCTCGCCTGCCCCAGCTGACACCGTTGCAGCCTGCCATGCCCGGCGCGAAAAGTCAATCGACCGTCGAATGAGGTAGTGATATGGTTTGAAAAACTGTCAGGCAAAAATTGCCGGCGGGCGGCGATCGGCCGGGAATCGGGCGGCGGCCTGGTTTTGGGCAGCGGTGTCGCCAGATTCCAAACAAGATCGTTTGTGACGCCATCGCGCACAATCAGCAATTAGAACAGAAGTAAACGAAGGAAACAAAGGAAAAAAACAGGATCGCACCATGTCACCGGACCACCCTATCTTCGTACTTCGTTTCCTTCGTTGCCTTCCGTTCCCTTCTGCTGTCGCCTGATATTCATCCTAATTCGCGTCCGGCGCCGCCCAACTCATCGCGGGCGGGAAGGTGCGAGACGTTCCTTGGCGCCGCCCCGCGCCGCCGACGGTTGCCGCACGCCCTCGGAACGTCCTCACCGGCGGCGGTCGTGAAACCGCGCGAACGCCCGCGGCAAAAACTCCTGGTGCTCCATCGACAATTGCTCCACCACCCACGCGGCACCGCCCGGCCGTGAGGGAGGGAACAAGTCTTGCGCGGCAACGACCCGCCCCGCCGGGCGCAGTCGGCGCGGTTTCCAATGGACCGTCCTTGGCTGCTTCCTCTGGGGGTCGTGGAGACGCAGGAGTTTTTTCCGCCGCGGAGAAAACAACTTGACTGCGACGCGACGTACCGTTACACTGTGTAACGTTGCAACCAATCAAGGAGATCGATCATGTTCGGCAAGAAGCAATCGCCGCCGTCGGTGGGGCCGCTGGAGAACGCGGTGATGCACGTGTTGTGGGAGCGCGGGACGGCGACGGCGGATGACGTGCGACAAGCGCTGGGAAAAACCCGCAAGCTGAAAGAATCGACGGTCCGGACGCTTCTGAGGCGGCTGGAGCGAAAAGGATTTCTGGCGCACGACGTGGAGGGACGCACCTTTATCTATCGGCCGAAAGTCGCCCCGGAGAACGTGGCGACACAGGCCGTCCGCGGCATCATCGATCGTTTTTGCGCCGGGTCGGTCGAGTCGCTGCTGGCCGGAATGGTGGACGGGGAGCTGATCACGCCCGACAAGCTGCGCGCGCTGGCCGACAAGATCGCGGATGCGGAACGAAAATCCGAGAAACCTGAAAAATCAAAGAAATCGAATCGCTAACTCCTGTTCGAGGTAAAAACCATGTTCGATCTGTTGCCGCGCTGGTTTGTGCTGATGGCCGACGTGTCGTTGAAGGCCTTGTTGCTGGCCGGGGTCACGGGACTACTGCTGAGGGCATCGCGAATTCGCAACAGCAGTTTGAAGCACGCGGCGTGGCTGGGGGTCCTCGGCTCGCTCTTGGGTTTACCGCTCCTGTCCTCCGTGATTCCCGCCATACCGATACCGTGGCCCTTTCCGAACGAGCTATTCACTTCCGCGCCGGCGGATCCCCCGCCCACGGCCCCTTCGACCACAGCCTTGGTGGGGGTGGTTCCACCGCCCGCAAAACCTGCGGCGGCAGCGGAAAGCAATGCCGCTCGACACGAGAAATTTCCACGTGGCGGCGTACACGTCGATTCCGATCACCTGCTGCAAGCCGAGAATTCTCACGCGTCCATGGCGGCACGTGGCCCGACGAATGGTGTCGCGACGGAAGTGGGGGCTTCAGCGGAATCCATCCCCCTGGAACCGGCCGGAACGAATTCTCGCGCGACGGCGTGGTTGTCGATCATCGCCTGGGTCTGGGGGATCGTGTCTCTGCCGCTGCTTGTCCGTCTGGCACTGTCGATCTGCCTGACCCGTCGGCTGGTGCAGCGGTCGACGGTTCTCCAGGGAACCGATTTATCCCGCGGCGCCGCGTCGTCATTTTTTGGCGAGTCACTCTTCGGCACGTCATTTTTCGGCGCGTCAGTTTTCGGCGCAGACCGGTCCCCGGTCTCTTTGCGGGAAAGCTCGCTGATTTTCGTTCCGTTGACGACCGGTTGGCGGCGGCCGTGCATTCTGTTGCCGACGGCGTGGCACACCTGGTCCGAAGAAAAGCTGGGGCATGTCCTGGTCCATGAATTGACACACGTCCGTCGCGGCGATTGCTGGACCGCGCTGGCGGCGGAATTGGTCGTCTGCCTGTATTGGTTTCATCCCCTCGCGTGGTGGCTGAAGCGGCGGCTCGCGGTCTTGGCCGAGGAATGCTGTGATGACGCCGCCATCGGTGCCACCGGGAATCGGGCGGCTTATGCCCGGCACCTGCTTGAGATTGCCAGTCTGCTGTGCGATCAGCCGCGTCGGCTGAATTATGCCGGCCTGGCGATGACGCGCCGCTCGCAAGTCGAACGCCGGATCGTGGCGATTCTCGATCCGAATCGTCCGCTGTCGCGGCGCCTCACGTGGGGCGCCCTGCTGCTGCTGGTTGCGGCGACGGTTCCCCTCGTGGCGGTCGCGGCGGCCCTGAAACCGGCGGCGGAAACTTCAGACGACTCGTCAGTGAGCAATCCGAAACAGACGAAGGTTCCTCGGGAAGCGCAGGTCGCACTCGCCGAGCCAGGCTTACAGCCGAACGAACGAGAGCAAGCGGCGAATTCGCCCAGCGGATTCCGCGTGCAGGGGCACGTCGTCGATCCGGATGGCAAGCCGATGGCGGGAACAACGGTCACCATTCGTCGACTGACGTTGATGGACCGCGTGCGAACGCTGGCCGCTCGTACGCGGCAACTTGCCGAGTTCACGACCGACGCCGACGGTCGGTACGAGTTTGACATTCCGGCCGACCAGTTGCCGAAACCCTACCTGGGGTACTTCGATCATGTCCCCGATTGGATTCAAATTGCCGCGAAGTCCCCCGGATATGGCATCGACGTCAAGAACTTCGCCTCGTACGACGGCGGACAGTCGTTCGATCTGCAATTGACGCCCGAGACGGCCGTTCAGGGCCGAATCTTGAATCTTGAGGGGCGGCCCGCCGCCGGTGTCGAAGTTCGAGTGTTGGAATTGGTCAATTCGATCAAACTCACATCGAACCCATCGGCCATCGATGGCTGGTACGCGTCGGTCAGACAGGCGCCGATCGATCCCGATCAAGCGGAGGATGATCGCTTTCGGACGGGGCGAATGAGTGCGGACCAGGTGTTCAACAAAAGTGTCGATAACCTTCGCGTTTTACCGACGGAATGTGCTACGGCGACGACCGATGCCGAGGGACGGTTCGACTTGCGCGGTCTCGGAACGGATCGTCTGGCGGTGCTCGAATTCGCCGCTCCCGATCTCGTTCGCAGCCTCGTGAATGTCATTACGCGTCCGCTGACGCCGGTGCAGGATTACTACGATCATTGGAAAGCTCAGACTTTCTACGGCTCCCGCTTCGATTATGTCATCGGCCCCAGCGCCTTGGTCGAGGGGGTCGTGCGGGATGTCGAAACCAACCGTCCGTTGGTGGGGGCGCTGGTGACAACGCACCGTGTCGCAAGCGACGTGCATTTGCATGTCCCGGGAAACGAGCGGCAGACTTATCCGGACGGATTCATCACCTCCCTCACGGACTCGGCGGGGCGCTATCGCCTGGAAGGTTTGCCGCCCGTCAAAGGCAACGAAATCAGAGTCTTTAGCATCAAAGGTGATAGTAGGTCGTTACGCGGCTCTATTCTTTTGGAGAGTCTTTAGTGTGTTTGTCCGGCCATCCTTCTGCGAATCACGGAGCATGTCCAGGGCGATGCGGTTATGGATGTGCGCCCTGGTG
>DATLQY010000988.1:0-3931 GCA_035534975.1 Pirellulales bacterium | reverse complement strand
GGGATCGGAAAGACGCCATTGTGGTGCAGGCGTCCCGCCTGCCGGGCGCTTCTAACCCGCGGCGCAAGCAAGGTAAGTCCAATGTTGGACCTTGCTTGCGCTGCGGGTTGGTGTGGGACCATGAATAATCCGCGCTAGACGATGTCGAGCCTCTCCGCGCGGGCCACTTCCAACAAGTATCGTTCTGATTCCGACCCCGCCCCGCCCTCCTCGGTGAGCCCGGCCGCGGGACGGGCAGGGAGGGTAGTTGATCGTTGCGGCGGTCGTCACCCAGCCGCCAGGCCTATTCCATAAGGCCGGAGAGCCAGTGCATTATGTTGAGAGCCATCTGTCGGTTGTCGCAGCCCGGCACGTTCATGCCCATCGGCTCCGGCGGGAGTCCGTAGACTTGGGCCGAGAGTTGGGCAGCCTCTCCTAGTACGACCACCCGGCCCTTTCCGTACGCGAACGCCACGCCCTGGGCGCGACCCGCGGCCGAAACCTCGTTGTCTTCATCCACGTCGATCGCCGTCTCGGCGAATTTGAGGAATGCGACGCTCCCGGGCGGACCCTTCAGTGATTGGCCGGTGAACGTCAATACGCGGTTGATCCGCTCCGATTCGTCACGCCCCTTGGTGATCGGATGATCGGCGACGAGATCTTTCTCGCGGGAGAACAGAAGGCCGTGCTTGGTCGAATTGTCCGGATCGTCCGTGACTTTCTTGCTCATGTCCACCCCGAACCGCCTGGCCAATTCTTCCGAGGCCGAACCGAACGGTTCATGGTCGGTGATCAACAGCAACGAACCACCGCCTTTGACCCAGCCTTCGACCGTATCGCATTCGCTCGCGGTGAAGGCTGATTTCACGACGCCGGCTTCGGTCGTCGCTTCGGCGGTCGCGTTGGCGATGACCAACACGTCATACTCGGCAAGCAACTCGTCGGAGAATTCTTCCCGACTCGATGTAACGCGATAGCCGTCGTTGGTGATGAGGTCGGCGAACACCTTGTACCGGCCGCCTGCCGTGTGGAAATTGCGGTGGCCTTCGTCGAAAAGGACCGACGGGTGCGTTTGAGAATAGGCGGGTTCCGCAACGGTGACGTCGAAATCGGGATCAGCCCGCTGCCCGGTAAGCCCCAGACTTGACGCGACGAGGGCGACGTCGTCCGACTCTTCGACGTTCGAAAGCAGCTTCTCCAGATCGTACGGCTTCCCTAACAATTTACGGTAGTCCGTCCGCTGAGCTTCAGTTAACGATTGCTCGATCCGCCGAGTCGAGGCGGCCCAGCTTTCCAGAACGGCACGTCGAGCGATCTCTTTGGCCGACCGGAATTCGTCGGACTTGACGAGCTTACGGACTGAGTCCAGGGTTGACGGGCGGTCTGCGTCGGGCGGTAGCGGAGCGAGGGTGGCTTTTAACATCGTCTCCAAACTTTCATTGGCGATCGCTCGAACCTCCTTGATTTGGCTGTCGGACATATTGAGCCGCCGCGGAAGGTCGTCCTCCCCGAACGCCGCTGGACCTTGCGTCTGAAGTTGGATCTGATCGAGTCGGTTCCGCTGCCCTGGCTCCAAGTTTTCGGAAAGCGAGGCTTCCATTTCGTCCCAGGCCGCAATCAAAGCGGCCCGAATGTCTTCGCGCTTGGCGAGCTCGCGAGCGGCACGAAGCCTCTCTTCGTGATGCCGTACGATGGACGATTGCCGCTCCTTTTGAACGTCGGTCAGGCCCAACTCTTCCTGGACCGACGTCGCATTGAGCATTGAGAGGTTAGACGCTTCAACGAGGATCCTGGGGAAAATGACTCGGTAGGTGACCGGCTCGGGGCTGGCCGAAGGTGGTTGGGCCAGCACAGCGGCGCCGCCGGCAATGCCGAGGACCACTATGACGAATAGCGTGGCCAACGGGGACTGCGCCCAGTGCCGCTCGGGCGTCGGTCGTTTCAGGAGCTTGGCGAGAGGCTTGACCATCCCGCCAGTTTCCCGTGCCGTTGGCCGGTGGTCAAGTGCGTGCACGGCTGTGGCGAGCAAGCGGCCGAACGATGACGATGTGGCGGTGCCGGTGTCGGTCACGTTGGTATTCATGAGGTCTAAAAACCGGAGCGCTGTAAACCGCCCTGACGTACGATTGCCTCCTTCGCCCGCAGGCGGTACAAACAATTCATTGGTTTTGATCTTTGGAGCTTGCCATGTTACGAATCCTTGCCAGCGGGACTCGGGCTTGCGACGGGGTGACCCGCCGCGAGTTGATGCGCATCGGCGCGCTGTCGCTGTTCAGCGGCATCAGCTTGCCGCGTCTTTTGGAAGCGAGCCAACGCGCACCGGGTGGGCGACGGGGTCGGGCCAACTCGGTGATCCTGCTCAACCTGTTCGGCGGTCCGAGCCATCTGGATATGTTCGATCTGAAACCCGCGGCCCCGGCCGAAATCCGCGGTGAGTTCAAGCCGATCGCCAGCTCCCTGCCCGGACAAGAGATTTGCGAGCACTTGCCGAAGACCGCACAGTGGATGCACCGTACCACGTTGATCCGCACCGTCTCGCACGGCTACAACAGCCACAACCCGTACAACGTGCTCACCGGATTCACCGGCGGAAACGACCGAGACAACTACTTTGCCAAACGCACCGACCACCCCAGCATGGGATCGGTCTGCCAGTACCTGGGCATCGTGCCCAAGGACGTGCCGGGATACGTGGTCATGCCCGCCCACCCGGGCTTTAGCCAAGGCCTGCGGCGGGCTGGACCGTATGGCGGCTATCTCGGCAGCCAGTACGACCCACTCATCACGCTCTGCGCCCCAACGTTCGAGAAGAAGGGTGCGTTCTACGATCCCGTCCAGCCCGCCGGCGATCCGCTTTTGCCGGCCCTCGACGCGCAGCCGGAAATGACGCTCGCGCGGCTCGACGGCCGCCATTCGCTTCTCGATCAGATCGACCGACGCCTGGCGGCGTTGGCGGAGTCGCCGGACGTGGTCGGCATGGGCGACTTCAAGCGGCAGGCGATGTCGCTTCTGGTGTCGAGCAAGACGCGAGACGCGTTCGACGTGTCGCAAGAGGCGGTTGCGACGCGTGATCGCTACGGCCGCAGCTTGTACGGTTCGAGCCTGCTCGTCGCGCGCCGGCTCGTGGAGGCCGGCACGACGTTCGTCGCCGTGAATTGGGAGTGTGCCGCGGAGACCCACGGCGGCCACTGGGACATGCATGAAAACAACTTCGGCATGCTCCGCGGCCATCTTCCCGTGCTCGACCAGATCACGACCGCGTTGCTCGACGACCTTGACCAGCGCGGCTTGCTCGGCTCGACGTTGGTGATCGTCACCGGCGAGATGGGACGCGCGCCGAAGGTGAACGCCAAGGCCGGCCGCGATCACTGGCCGCAGTGCGGCTTCGCGCTATTGGCTGGCGGCGGCGTCAAGGAGGGTCTCGTGTACGGCTCGACCGATAAACATGCCGCGTACCCACTGGATCGCCCGGTCTCGTCCGGCGACCTGGTGGCCACGATCTATGAGCTGCTCGGCATCGATCCAAACCTGCACGTCAACGACTTAGGCGGCCGGCCCATTCACGTTGCCCACGGAGGGGCCGCCATCCGAGAGATCATCGCCTGAGAACATCGGCAAATTGATGTCCAAACGAAGCCACTTGACTCGCGCCGCATCGGCCCTGCGGGAGCATGCGCTGGCGTACCCCGAAACGCACGAGGATTTCCCGTGGGGCCACAGCGCGATCAAGGTCAAGGGAAAAGCGTTTTTGTTCATGGCCGTCGGAATCAACAAAGACAACCTCTTCAGCCTGTCCGTGAAACTTCCCCGCTCGGCGAATCAAGCGTTGAATCTTCCCTTCGCCTCGCCCACGGAATATGGGCTGGGCAAGAGTGGCTGGGTGACCGCCCGTTTCAAGGCGAACGATGAGGTGCCCGTCGAGATGCTCAAGGAATGGATTGATGAGAGCTTT
>DATLQY010000987.1:0-6746 GCA_035534975.1 Pirellulales bacterium | reverse complement strand
ATGGGGGTCGGCCTCGCATTGCAAAACCGCATGCTGCGGCGGCTGATGTTCGTCGCCTGGCTTCCACTCGCGTATTTTGGCGCGGCGTTCTTCGCCGTGGGCAAAATGACCGAGCCGGGAGCGATCACGACCTCGAATTTCGCCGTTCCGCCCGGTGCGCGGCTGGGCCCGGGCGCCGCGCCCAACCCGTTCGAAGTCATCGGCACCAAGATGCTCGGCATGTCGGTGAGTCGCATGCTGCAAGAAGACCCTGCGGCGGTGCGGAAGGCGGCCTGGTCGTGGAGTTTTTATCAGTACATGCGCCTTTCGCAACTGTTGATCCTGTTTCTGGTGGTGTCGATCGTCGGTCCGCCGTTGATTTCCCAGGACGTGCGCGCCAAATCGTTCTTGATGTACTTCTCCAAGCCAATCACGCGCTGGGACTACCTGCTGGGCAAGGCGGGGGTTTTGCTCGCGTTCGCGATGAGCGTGACGTTGGGGCCCGCGCTGGTGCTGTACGCGATCAGTATCGGCTTTTCCCCGTCGCTGGCCGCTCTGGTGGACACGGGGCTGATCGCGGTGAGGATTTTCGCGGCGTTTGCCGTGACCGCCGTGCCTGCCACGCTGCTGGTGCTGTTCTATTCGTCGCTCACGCGCGAACCTCGCTACGCGATCTTCGCTTGGGTGGCCACTTGCATTCTCGGCGAACTGTTCTACCTGGCGTTGGTCGCGTCGCCCGCGTGGCGTGATTCCTCCTGGATCTTCCTGGTATCGCCCAGGCAGATCGTGGCGACCGCGCTGGGGGCAATTTTCGACGTCCGCGGCCAGGCCCAGATCTTGTCGGACACTCCGCTCGCGATGTTGGGCGACAGGGCCTATTCCGGGACGACGGCCCTGCTGGCATTGTTGGTGGTCTCGATCGTCTCCTTGCTGGGTTTGCTGCGGCGCGTGACGGCGCCCCTGAGGGTCTAATATGAGGTCTAATATGGGGTACCGACCCGCGTGACGGGCTGCTGAAATGGAACCACTCATCCAGACCTGGTCGCTTTCCAAGCTGTACGGCATGGTCCTGGGCGTCAATGACCTTACGTTGGAGCTGCCCCACGGCGTGCGCGGCCTGCTGGGGCCCAACGGCGCGGGCAAATCGACTTTCTTAAAGCTGGTGACGGGGCAGCTCCGCCCCACGGAAGGCAAGATACTCGTTCTTGGTCAATGTCCCTGGAACAATCCCGAATTGTTCCGCCAGGTCGGCTTTTGCCCCGAGTATGACGGGTTCTACATGAACCTGACCGCGTTGGAGTTCGTCGCCGTGCTGGCCCGGATGCACGGCTGCGACCGGCCTACCGCGCGGCGGCAGGCCGCGGAGGCGCTCGACCGCGTGGGGGCGGCGGAGTTCATGAATCGCCGCATCGGCACCTTTTCCAAGGGCATGCGGCAGCGCACCAAGCTGGCGCAGGCGCTGGTTCACGACCCGCAGTTCGTGGTGCTCGACGAGCCGCTCTCGGGGCTCGACCCGATCGGCCGGCACGACGTTATGCAACTCATCAAGTCGCTGGAAGGGGAAGGCAAAAGCGTACTCATTTCCAGCCACGTGTTGCACGAGGTGCAGGCCGTCACGGAGGATTTCCTGCTGATTTACGGGGGCCGCGTCTTGGCTTCGGGAAACGTCCACGAAATCCGCTCGCTGATGAACGAGTACCCGCACCAGATCACGATCCGTTGCGACGCTCCCCAGCAACTGGCCCACCGCTTGTTGCGCGATTTGCCGATCAGCGGCATCGAGTTGGACCGCGACCAGGGCGTGTTATCGGTCCGCACGGCCGATCCGCTCGCGTTCTACGCCGGCCTGCCGGCGCTGGTCGTCGAACTGGGCATTCACGTGCGAGAATTGGAATCGCAAGACGACGATCTGGAAGCTGTCTTCAAGTACCTGGTAGGGACATGACGTGGCCGCGGTCTTCTCATTGCAAGTGCGTCAGATCCTGTGCGACCGCCGGCTGCTGTTGCTGGCGCTGTTCCTGTGCCTGCCCGTCGTGTTGGCCGGCGCCATCCGTTGGGGCGGTGGATTCACGCCCGGCGCCCAACCTGACGACGAAAAGCTGGGAGTCGGCATCTTCCTGTTCCTCTTGTACCCGCAGGCGATGTGTGAGCTGTTGTCGTTGTTGTTCGCCAGCTCGCTGGTGTCTGCGGAAATCGACGGCCAGACGCTGACCTATTTGTTCACGCGCCCCGTTCCCAAGTGGCGAATCGTGGTCGGCAAGTACGCGGCGATGTGGATCACGCTGGTGGTGCCGGTCGTGGCGAGCCTGGTGGTTTCGTGGATGGTCCTGGGGGCCGTGGGCGGCGCGCGGTTATTGTCGGGAATGTGCCTGGGCGTCGGCGCCTCGCTCTTGGCCTACGGGGCCGTGTTCGCCTTCATCGGCGTCGTGGTCCCGAACCGGGCGATGGCGGTGGGCCTGCTGTACGCCATGATCGAATTTGCCCTCTCCTACGTTCCGGCGGTGCTGAACAACCTCACCGTGACCTACTACCTGCGGTCGCTGGTGGCGAGGATTCTGGACGTGAAAATCCCGATCGAGGCGCAACGCATCGTCGGAGGCGCTTCGTTGTCCCTGTCGTGCGCCGCGCTCGCGGGCATGGTGCTGGCCGCGCTGGCCGCCGCTTCGTGGGTGGTCTCGCAGGCGGAATTCGTGGTGGCCCGCGGTGACGGTTGACAATCCGCCGGATCAAGAGTGATCGAGTGGAAACATCTTGCCGGCCCAATGATCCAGCACGGGCCACCATGACCGCCCTACCAACTGAGCGGATCCTTGGATTCGACATCGCGCGGGCATTCGCAGTCCTGGGGATGGTCGTCGTCCACTTCTCCCTCGTCATGGCGGCTGACCAGAGCGGCCCGGCTTGGCTCAATGAGGTGTTGGGTTTCCTCGATGGGCGGGCGGCAGCCACTTTCGTCATCCTCGCCGGCGTGGGCTTGACGCTGTTTTCCGAACGGGCGGTGAAGAGCAGGGATCGTCACGCCATCGCCCAGGTTAGAAAAGTCTTGATCCGACGTGGATTGTTCCTGCTCGTCCTCGGTTTCATCAACCTGCGGATCTGGCCGGGGGACATCCTCCGCGTCTACGGCGTGTCGCTTTTGCTTGCCTCCCGGCTGATCACCGCGTCCAATCGGCGATTGCTGCTCGGCGCCTTTGGGTTCGCCCTGGGCTTCGTGGCTTTGTTCCTCGTGCTCGACTTCGAACAGAACTGGGACTGGGATACCTTGACGTACCGGCGATTGTGGACGCCGAAAGGCTTGCTCCGCAATCTATTCTACGACGGGTTCAGGAGCGTCCTCCCTTGGAGCGGATTCGTCTTGCTCGGCATGTGGCTAGGCCGGCTGGATCTCCGCGACCCGACGGTCAACAGGCGGGCTTTCTTTGCTGCCGCGGGGACGACGCTCTGCGCCGAGGTCGTCTCGTGGCTGTGCGTTTCGCATTTTCTGGCCCACCCGGTCGGGATGGACGCCGAGACTGTCAAGGCGCTGTTCGGCACCGAGTCGATGCCCGCGCTGCCGCTCTTCCTGCTCGCAGGCGGGGGAGCGGCGGTCGCCGTCATCGCCTTGAGCGTCCGTCTGTCGGACGCATGGCCCTTCTGCCTTTGGCGCCCCTTGGCAGTCACGGGTCAGATGGCGTTAACCTGGTACTTCGCCCACATCGTCTTGGGGCTGGGGTCGATCATGGCCCTCGGTCTGGAGGCCTCGCAACCCCTGCCGGTGGCCGCGGGGTGCGGGGTCGCCTTTTTCGCGCTAGCGGTCCTGACGTCTTGGCTTTGGAAGTTAGCCTTCCCTAACGGCCCACTCGAATTCGTCATGCGAAAGATCGCGGGATAAGTCGCTGCCTTCAGTCGGTGGAGCGATCGTGCAGGGCGCGGGAGAGACTGCCGATTCGTGGGTGGTCTCGCAGGCGGAATTCGTCGTCGCCCACAGTTATGGTTGACAATCTCAGCCGTCTGCTTGAATAGATGCCATCGGCTTGCCCGATGGAGTTTCACGTTGGCAGCTACAACGGCCGGCTCTCATTTTTGTCGCTTTCCCGGTCGCCGCCTGGCTCCCCGCTGCCGAAGGCAGCGGGGAGCCAGGCGGCAGGACACGGAGAAGGAAGAGGGGCGACTCGCTTCTTAGCAGCCAACGTCACGAACCACCGGGCAAGCCGGCGGCATGAAAACTTGCACGCTTTGCACGCGGTAGCGAAACAAACCCGGGATAAAGTTCCAAGCACTTCCGGGCGCCCGTTTGCGCAGGCCGGCGCGCGCAAAATCGCGGTAAGTGGGATCGAATCGCCCCAAGCCATCAATCCCGTGTTTGTGCTGCAACGCTTAGCTGTTTGAAAAGATGCCATCGGCTTGCCCGATGGAGTCTCACGTTGGCGGCTACAAAGGACCGGCCCTTTTTTTGTCGCTTTCCCGGGTCGCCGCCTGGCTCCCCGCTGCCAAAGGCAGCGGGGAGCCAGACGTCAGGATCGAAAGGGAAAGGAGAGGGGCGACTCGCCGGGTAGCTGCCAACGTCACGGACCACCGGGCAAGCCGGCGGCATGATGCCGACGCAGCACCGGCCGACTATCAGAAGCAAGTCCCGTCAGCCTGTCGCGCTTTCGCGCGACCGATAGCTCCGCAGGTACGCTTGGACCTGGGGCGTGGCCAGATCGCCGTAACTCCCCAAGTAGGCACTTGGTTGCCAGAGCCGTTCGATCCGCGCCCGGATCGCGTCGGCGGAGAAATCCCGCCAGATGACGACCTGCGCGGCATTCATCAAATCGACAACCAAAGGCCCAGGAGCCACGACGGGGTGAACGCTCAAGGCAATGTGAACGTGATCCGGGACGAACGAGACCTTGAGCAGCGCGAACCGTGACGTTTGCTCCAAGTCGCGCCAGGCGCGCGCGATCGCGGCGCCCGCTTGAGCCCCGAACACGCCTTGCCTACGCCATGTTGCGAATACGACGTGGAACCGTAGCCGGGTGCGCGCGTGTGGCGATTGCAGCCGAGTTTCGTCGCCTGGCTGGGGTTCGAAGGTGTCGACGTGAAGCGGAGGCCGGATCTGGGCAGCGTAGCCATGGTGCTCGCCTTGGGACGCCAAATAGGCACCGATCTCGTCGGCCGTGCTCTGCCCCGATGTACAAGCAAAATAGCCACGGCTAAACCGTTCGCCCGATCGCTCGCGGAGCCATTTGGCCGCCTGACCTTTGATCTTGCCTTCACAGGCAGCCACAGTATCGCTCGGCCGCAGGCTGACCATCATGCGGATTTCCCGCGGCCCGGCCTCGCACTCCAGGATATGGATCGAGTGATGGCCGACCAGCATCCCAAGGGTATTCGCATCGAGGCGCGTCAGGTCTTTGTTTGGCCGATTGCGATGCGTTTGCCATCGCAAATAGACATGATATGAATAGGCAAATCGCAGCTCGTCCAGCACGTAGTCGATGGCGTTCAGCACGACTTGCTCTCCGTGAGTCGGCGGTGGCATTTGAGTTTACTTCGAGAAGCGCGTACGATCCAGGCTCAGTATTATATTCCGTCGCCGTCCACCAAGATGCCATCGGCTTCCCCGCGACCCAGTGCGCGGGTGCCCCGGTATCGTGTTGGCGGCTACAAAGGACCCGCCCTCATTTTTCGCCTCTCGTCCCGGTCGCCGCCTGGCTCCCCGCTGCCAAAGGCAGCGGGGAGCCAGGCGGCAGGATCCAAAAGGAAGGACGAGGGGCGACTCGCCTTGTAACAGCCAACGTCACGAACCACCTGGCAAGCCGGAGGCATGACAGCTTCCACGCCCTAGCGGAGCAAAACCGGCATAAAGTTCCAAGCACCTCCGGACACCCGTTTGCGCAGGCCGTATTGGCGTGCGCAAAATCGCGGGGAGTGGGATCGAATCGCCCCAAGCGATCAATCCCGTGTTTGTGCCGCAACGCTTAGCTGCTTGAAAAGATGCCATCGGCTTGCCCGATGGAGTTTCACGTTGGCGGCTACAAACGACCGGCCCTTATTTCTCGCCTATCTTCCGATGGCCGCCTGGCTCCCCGCTGCCAAAGGCAGCGGGGAGCCAGGCGGCAGGACAAGAAGAAGGGAGGGGGCGACTTGCCTTGTAGCGGCCAACGTCACGGACCACCGGGCAAGCCGGCGGCATGGCAACTTCCACGCGGTAGCGGAACAAAACCGGCATAAAGTTCCAAGCACTTCCTGGTGCTCCATCGACTCTCACTTCTCCAACCACGTGGCACCGCCCAGCCGTGAGGGAGGGAACAAGTCTTAAGCGTCAACGACCCGCCCCGCGCGTCGGCGCGGTTCCCAATGGACCGCCGATGGCTGCTTCGGAGTGCGCTATTGCCTACCGCCCGCCCGCGCGTCAAGCTGGAGGTCATGGACAAGCCCCTCACCAAGCTCGTTGCCCTGTTCACGCCGAAGCGGCGGTGGGCGCAGTTCTCGCTGGCCACGATGTTCGTCGTCGTGACGGTTCTGGCTTTCGGATTTGCGTGGCTTGCCGTACAAATCAACCAGGCCAATCGACAGCGAAACGCCGTCGCGCAGCTACGAGAGTCGGGGGTGTCGGTGTGGTACAAGTACGGCCTCGACGAAAGTGGCATGGTGCTTCCCGATTCGACGCCTTGCGGGCCGGAGTGGCTCACGCGAATCTTCGGTGACGACGTTTTTTTCAACGCTCGCGCCGTTGCCTTTCGGCCGGCGAGCAGTGACTCAGACCTGATTCCGCTCCAACAGCTTGTTGGCTTGGTTTACAT
>DATLQY010000986.1:0-2426 GCA_035534975.1 Pirellulales bacterium | reverse complement strand
CTTCGCGCAGCGAGCCATGAGCACCGGGCGGACCTTCGTTTCGAAGAAGATTTCCTCGCCGCGTGGCGCGTCGCCGGCCTGAACCGGCCCGGCAGTGATGCAGATCGCTAGTACGACGCAAAGACGCACTTCGAAGTTCTCGCAAGGGCGCCGCCGCGCTAGCGATTGATTGGCTCGGCGCCGGTCGGCATCGGGATTCAGTATAGCATTCCCATCGGCCCAGGTGTTCCGATCGGCAGGTTCTCAAAGTTCGTCATGCCCAGTTGTCCCCTTTCCCCCGATTCGCAAGCACCCTAAACTGAACACACGGCGTCGAACGTCATCGCGGTGTTCCTGCCTAGCCCGCGGAGGTTGCCATGCTCTCGATCCTCGGCCGCCCTCATCGATTGTGCGATCGCGTTACGCGCCGAGAGCTGATGCGCGTGGGTGGTCTGTCGCTCTTGGCAGGCTTCAACTGGCCGCGGTTGCTCAAGGCCGAGGCCGCCCAGGGCAAGGGGCAGTTGCCGGGCAAGGCCAAGCACGTGATCATGTTCAATTTGCTCGGCGGCCCGAGCCAGATGGACATGTTCGACTTAAAGCCTGACGCCCCCGCCGAAATCCGCGGCGAGTTCCGGCCGATTTCGACCAGCGTGCCGGGGTTGCCGATTTGCGAGCACCTGCCGAAGACGGCACGGTGGATGCACCGCGCCTCCCTGATTCGGACATTTTCCCACGGCTTCAACTCGCACGACCCTTTGCCGTTCATGACGGGCTTCACCGACGCGGGCTTCACGGAGCAATTCAAACCGACCGACCCGCCTGACATCGGTGCCGTCTGCCAATACCTGGGCCTTGGGCCGCGTGACTTACCTGGTGCGGTCTGCATGCCCTGTTTTCCAGGCTCGGGCGAAAACGGTTGGCGCCGCCGTGGACCCTATGGCGGCTTTTTGGGCAGCCAATACGATCCCTTGTTCACGCTTTGCGATCCCCAGTTCGCGCACGAACCGAAGGTGAAACACTACGCCCCTGTGCGGCCCATGGGCGAGCCGGTGTTGCCCAGCTTCGATGGCATGCCGGAAATGACTCTTGACCGGCTCGACCGCCGCCGGTCGTTGTTGACGCAGCTCAACGAACAATTCAGGACGTCAACCGCCTCGACGGCCCTGGCCGGCCTCGACAAATTCCAAGAGCGGGCGTTCGCCATGCTCACGTCGAGCAGCACGCGCGAGGCGTTCGACCTATCGCAGGAGACGCCCGCCGTGCGCGAGCGCTACGGCCGGCACTTGACGGGCTCGTGCCTTTTGACCGCGCGGCGGCTGGTCGAACGCGGTGTCACCTTCGTGAGCGTACACCAGGAGATCTTCCGACACTACGGTCATGCCTACGATATGCACGAAAACAACTTTGGCATGTTGAAGGACGAGAACCTGCCGTTGTTGGACATGGTGCTGCCTGCATTGCTGCAGGACCTCGACGAGCGGGGACTGCTGGATTGCACCTTGGTCGTGGTCATGGGCGAGATGGGGCGTAGTCCGCGGATCAACGCCAAGGCTGGCCGCGACCATTGGCCGCAGTGCGGTTTCAGCCTGTTGGTTGGCGGGGGCGTCAAGCAGGGTCACGTCCACGGCGCGACCGACAAACACGCTGCCTATCCAACCCGCGACGCGGTGTCGCCCGCGAATCTCGTCGCCACCTTCTATTCGCTTTTGGGCATCAACCCGCGGACCACGGTGCCCGACCGCGCCGGCCGGCCGATTGCCATCGCCCACGGTGGCGAACCAATTACCGACGTGATTGCATAGGATCACGCCCCTGGGAATTTCCAGATCCCCAAGGCGTTCCGGCCTAGCATCAATTCGCGATCCGCGGCCGTATAGAAGTCACAATACTTGTCCACGAACTCGAGTTCCTTGTCCATCGGCAGTTCCCATCTTGGGCGTGGATAGCCGGTGCCCCACACCAGTTGTTTTCCGCCGAACTCCTCGTAGATGGCCTTGTAAAACGGCCACGTGTCTTGGTACGGGTAGCGTTTGATCTCCGACATTTCGTACGGCTCGGAGTTGCTGATCCAAACCTGCGGAAACCGCTTCAGGCGGAACATCTTGCGGAACTCCGGCCAGCAATCCTTCGACTTCAGATCGGGCTTGCCCGCATGGTCTACGACGATCTTGACGCCAGGGAAGCGGCCCGCCATGTCCTCAAGCATCGGCATCTGATGTGGAGCGATGTAAAAGTTGAACACGGCGCCCAAGTCCTCCGCCTCGCGCCACAGCGGATAGTGCTCTGGCGAATTCAACCATCTCGACTGAGGATGGTAAATTGGACTGAAACGCATTCCCTGAAACCCGTGCTCCCGCACCCAGTAGCGGAGTTTTTCGGCAACCTTGGGGTTTTCAGGATCGAGCAGGCCATGCGCGACGAAGAGTTTCGGATAGGTCTTCAGGCAG
>DATLQY010000985.1:0-4565 GCA_035534975.1 Pirellulales bacterium | reverse complement strand
GCCCGCCGCGCGGGCCACTTGGGCGACGGGCGTGGTGGTGCTGTGGCCGGTCAAGATCGCGTGTTCCCGGAGCGAGTCGTCGAAATTGCACTCGTGAATCAGCAGGTCGACGCCGCCGAGCCGCTCGACGTAATCGGCCGCCGGATCGGCCGACGTGTCGGTAACGTAGGCCAGCGAGTGACCGGGCCACTCGAGCCGGAAGCCGACCGAGGCCCCGGGGTGGTCCACGGGAAAATGGTTCAGCCTGCCGCCGCCGGGCAAGTCGACGTCGCCGGTCAACGGCCGGTACTCGCAGGGGAGCTTGACGGGAAACAATAGTTCGTGGAGCAAGTGCTCCTGGATGGCGGCCAGCTTGGTCGCCTCGGCGTACACGATCACCCGCTTCGTCGGACGCTGGTGGAGCACGTCGAACAAGAAGGTCAAGCCGAAGACATGGTCGAGGTGCGCATGCGACAGAAAAATGAGCAGCTCTTCGGTCACGAGCCGATCACGAACTCGGAACATGCCCGTACCCGCGTCGAGCACAATGCCCAATTCCGGGATCATCAGGCACGAGGTGTGCCGAATCTCGTTGGGGTGGTAGCCCGTGGAACCTAAGACGACGACACGCATTCTCCGGCGCTCCGCTTGCCCAAGCCCGGCGGGCGGCCGCCCCGCGGGCTACCGTCATTGTGCCATATTCGCCCGGCAAATGCGCGGGAAAACTTGGAAATTGTTGACCCTGCGCGGGGGATTTGTTAGCCTGTTTGGCTCGCATCGATCTTCCGCAAGTAACGAGGTTTCGCTCACATGACTTATGAGGTGACGCTCATCACGGGCGACGGTACCGGACCCGAATTGGCTGCCGCCACGCGACGCGCGGTCGACGCGACCGGCGTCAAGATCCATTGGGATGTCCAAGAAGCCGGCGTCGACGTCATGGCGCGCACCGGCAACCCGTTGCCCGACGCCGTGATGGAAAGCGTCCGCCGCACGAAGTGCGCACTCAAGGCCCCCATCACCACGCCGGTGGGCACCGGCTTCCGCAGCATCAACGTCCACCTGCGGCAGGCCTTGGGACTGTTCTCCTGCATTCGCCCTTGCAAGCAATACTCCGGCGTCCGGACGTTCTTCGAGGGCACCAACGTCGACCTGGTGATCGTCCGCGAAAACACCGAAGATCTCTACGCCGGCATCGAATTCGAACGCGGCAAGGCCGAGACGGCCAGGCTGGTGGAGTTCATCAACCAGATCTCGCCCGACCGCAAGATCAAGACCGGCGCGGCCGAGACGGGTATTTCGATCAAGCCGATCAGCGTCTCGGGCACCGAACGGATCGTCCGTTGCGCCTTCGACTACGCCAGGCAGAACGGCCGCAAGAAGGTGACCTGTGTCCACAAGGCCAACATTATGAAGCACACCGACGGGCTGTGGCTCGAGGTGGCGCGGAACGTGGCCAAGCAATACGCCGACATCGAGTTCGAAGACCGGATCGTGGACAACATGTGCATGCAGCTCGTGCAGAAGCCCGAACTGTACGACGTACTGGTGCTGGAAAACCTCTACGGCGACATCCTCAGCGACCTTGCGGCCGGGTTGGTGGGAGGCCTGGGCGTCGCCCCCGGCGCGAACATCGGACCCGACGGCGCGGTGTTCGAGGCCACGCACGGAAGCGCCCCCAAGTACAAGGGACTGAACAAGGTCAACCCCACGGCCCTGATCCTCTCCGGCATGTTGATGTTGCGGCACCTGGGCGAGCTCGACGCCGCCGACCGTCTGGAAAAGGCCGTCGCCGCGGTGATTGCCGAAGGCAAGAGCGTGACCTACGATCTCAAACCCCACCGCGATGATCCCACCGCCGTGGGAACGCGCGAAATGACGGATGCGATTTGCGCGAAGTTGTGAATGGGGCCTTGTCATTCGTCATTGGTCATTGGTTCAGATGAATCCGGCGCGGGGACGCGGAGCGTGGGACCGAGGAGGTAGCGCTGTTCTTGCCGTCAGAGTTCCGACGCCTGGTGAGCGGCCAACGACGCGGGCTGGGCGCGGCCGTCTTGCGCGGATTGTTCCGAGCGGCCGAAATCCCCTATACGGTGGCAGTTTGCCGGCGCAACCGCCGTTTCGACCAAGGACGGCTGCCGATCGAGCGCATCGCGGTACCGGTCGTGAGCGTCGGGAACCTGACGCTCGGCGGGACGGGCAAGACGCCGCTGGTCGAGTGGCTGGCCCGATGGTTCCGTCACCGCAACGTCCGCCTGACCTTGATCAGCCGCGGCTACGGCGCCGAGCGCGGCGGCGCGAACGACGAAGCGCTCGAGCTCGAGCGGCGTTTGCCCGACGTGCCGCACGTGCAGGACCGCGACCGCGTGGCCGCGGCCCGGATGGCAATCGAAAAGTTCGAGTGCCAATTGATCCTCTTGGACGACGCCTTCCAGCACCGCCGCATTGCCCGCGATCTCGACATCGTGTTGGTCGACGCTTTGGAGCCGTTCGGTTACGACCACGTTTTTCCCCGTGGCACGCTGCGGGAACCTGTCTGTGGTCTTGCGCGCGCGCAGGTCGTCGGCCTTTCGCGCGCCGACATGCTCGACCGTGGCCGGCGGTCGGCGATTCGCGACGCGGTCCGGAGCCACGCGCCCAGGGCGCTGTGGCTGGAGGTGACCCACGCGCCGCGGCGGCTCGTGTCGGCCGACGGCGGCGAGCGCTCGCTCGACGCACTTCGCGCGATGCGTGTGGCCGCGTTCTGCGGCATCGGCAACGCTGCCGGCTTTCGCCACACGTTGGACGTTTGCGGGGCCGACGTGCTCGGCTTCCGCGAGTTCGGCGATCATCATGCCTATGATCGCGGTGACGTCGAGGCGTTGGCGGCCTGGGCCGAGCAGCTCGACGCGGCCGCGATTGTCTGCACGGCCAAGGACCTGGTCAAGGTGCGCGCTTCGCAACTCGGCGGCCGGCCGCTTTGGGCGGTGGCGATCGAGCTGGAGGTTCTCACCGGGCGCGCGGAATTCGAGACGCTGTTGGCACCGCTGGCCGAGCGGGCGCTCGAGACAAGGTAAGCCTTTCCAGGCTCACGGAAACGAGTATATAATTAATTGCGTGGGGCTCCGGAGTGCCCGCAAGAGACTTGCAACGCCGTTGACTGAATGAATGGGGGCAAAGGGTGGCGAAGAGACGGCCCGCGGAGGCCAGAAAGCAACGCACCCGCGAACATGTGATCGCGGACCAGAGTGTGAACTACGTCGAGCGTTTCGTGTTGTGCGAGGGGCATACGGTCCAGCGACAGGAACATGACTACGGCTACGATCTGAACGTGATTACCTACGATGGCGACGGGTACGTCGAACCAGGGTCGTTCTACCTCCAAGTCAAGGCTGCGGAAAACCTAAACGAGATCGGGACGGATTTTGTTTTCGACCTGGACGTGCGCGATTACAATCTTTGGATGAGGGAGCTGATGCCGGTTATCCTCGTGTTGTTTCACGCCGCCCGTGGTCGAGCTTATTGGCTCTATGTGCAACGCTACTTCCGGCAAGACCACGCGCGCCAACCAAAGCAAGGCACGAAAACGGTGCGCGTACGCGTTCCGAAGCGTCAAGCGGTCAATCGCCGCGCGGTAGCGGCGATGCGGGCGATCAAGCAAGACATGCTTACTCGGTTGAAAGGCTTGGTGGACGTTGACTGAGATGACCTATGGGCGAATGGAAGAGGTTCTCCACTCGCACGGATTCACCCCTCGCGGGGTCGACGAAAAGAACAAGGTTTTCGTACACGAGGCAACGGGTGCGCTGGTGGTCTACCCTGAATTCCCTCTCGATAATCTGGTCCTCCCGCGCCACCTGCTGGCAGTAAAGTCCATCTTGCAGGCCTACGGTATTGCTGACCCAGTCGGATTCACCGCGGAACTGCAAAAGGCGAGTTGACCCGGCGTCCAGGCAACGGCAGCAGACTAACCTACTCTTGCACGGCGTACGATTCGAGGTAGCCGCAACTCACGCAGCGAAAGCTGCGCACGCGGAACTTGGCGCGGTCGTGGACCTTGGTGCCGCTGAAAAACGATTGCACCGGCTCGCCTTCGACCCAACTGGAAGGCACCGCGTGGCCGTAACTGAAATCGACGACGAAGCCTTCCTCCATGGAGTTGGAACACTTGGGGCAATTCGGGTTCGCATCAGGCGTGACGGCCATCGGTTCGGTACTCCTGCGGGGTTCAACCCATCAACTCAGCGATCGGCGTGGGATCGCTGACCAGGTGAACGGGGCGGCCCTGGGGCGTGTAGTAGATCTTGCCGGGGTCGATGCCGAGCTTGCGGTAGATCGTCGAGACGAAGTTCTCGGGCGAGAGCACCCGCTCGATCGCGGCGTAGCCGTTGCGGTCCGTGGCGCCGACCGCCTGGCCGCCGGGCGTGCCGCAGCCGGCGAAGAGAATCGACATCGCGCTCGACCAATGGTCGCGGCCCGGCTTGCTCTGCCCGGATAACGTCGTGATCTTCGGCGTGCGGCCGAACTCGCCCAAGCACACGACCATCGTCGTTTCCAGCAGTCCGCGCGCGTCCAGGTCATCGATCAGCGCGGCGAGGGAGTTGTCA
>DATLQY010000984.1:0-2638 GCA_035534975.1 Pirellulales bacterium | reverse complement strand
GGACTCCTCGTCGACGACTGCCGCCACGTCGACGGCGACGTGAAGCTGGCGGAGCTTGTTCCGAAGGCTGCTGCGGGAGATGCCAAGCAGCCTGGCTCCCAGCGATTGATTTCCGCGCGTGTGCTTGACCAGGCGGGTCAGGAGCAACGATTCCATGCAGGCCAGGGCTTCGGCGTAGAGACCGGTCTTTTCCTGTTTCAGTCGCTCGTCGATCAGCGTCTCCAGGGGGGCCGCGTCGCCGTGGATGGTGGAAGCGCCGCCTGCCGCGCCCGGAATGTCGCGGACGGCCGGCGGCAGGAATTCGGCCATCAGCACTGGGCCCGCCGCCTGCAACAGCGACTGCCTCAACACGCTTTGCAGTTCGCGCACGTTGCCCGGCCAGCCGTAGCGCAGCAACATCGCTTCCACCTCGGGGGACAAACCATCCACCGCTTTGCCCAGGTCGCGGCTGTAGCCAGCCAGGTAGTGACGTATGAGCAGGAGAACGTCGTCGCCGCGCTCGCGGAGCGGCGGAACCTTGATCGTGAAGCCGTTGAGCCGATAATAGAGGTCGGCGCGGAACCGGCCGTCGGCCACCATCGGCTCCAGGTCGCGGTTGGTCGCGGCGATGATCCGCACGTCGGTTTCGATCGTCTGCCGGCCGCCCACGCGCTCGAAGCGCTGCTCCTGCAAGACGCGCAGCACCTTGCTCTGCGAGAGCGGGGTCATGTCCCCGATTTCGTCGAGAAACAACGTCCCGCCCGAGCACTGCTCGAACTTGCCGATCTTCCTCGCCTCAGCGCCGGTGAAGGAACCTTTTTCGTGGCCGAAGAGCTCGCTTTCCAAAAGCGGCTCGGGTATGGCCGCGCAATTGACCGCCAGGAACTTGCCTTGCTTGCGAGCGCTGTGCTGATAAATGGCCCGGGCGATCAACTCCTTGCCCGTCCCGCTCTCGCCGCGGACCAGCACCATCGTGTTCTGCGACGCCACGCGCCCGATGGCCTTGTACAGGTCCCGCATCGCCGCGCAACGGCCCACGAGCACGTCGCCGCGCGCGCCCGGCGCTTGCGCCGTATCGGGCAACCGCACCTGCACGCGCACCCGGCGGCGGACTTCGATCGCCTTGGCCACCAGCTCGCGGACGCGGGGGAAATCGAGCGGCTTGCAAAGGTAATCGAACGCGCCCAGGTTCATGGCCTCGATGGCCGTGTCGCTGTCGTCGCTGGCGGTAATGACCAGGATCGGAAGGCACGCATCGTGGGCTTGAATCCGCCGAAAAGTTTCGAGACCCGAGGCGTCGGGCAGCGCCACGTCGAGCACCACCATGTCCACGGCGGCGGCTACGACCTGGGCCAGGCCTTCCGCGGCGGACGCCGCGCCCCGGACCACGACACCGCTGTCGTGGAAAACCCGGATGAACACCGCTAAGACGGCCGGATCGTCGTCGATCACCAACAGCGTCGACATGCGCAGGACTCCCTAGTCTAGGCTCGCACTTCCAACTAAGAACACGTCTGGATCGCCCGCGACGACACCCTGACAGGAGAAACGCCAAGCCGGCTCAGGGTCTCCCCAAGACGAACGCGCGCCGCAAGTTCTTCTTGCAGTTCCTGGCCATCCTTGCCATGCATCCGCATGTCGAGCACCAGGCACCTGGGCCGTTTGGGGTCGAACGCATCCAGGAACTCCGGCGTCGATGTGTAGGACTCGACTCTCAAGCCGATTGGCTTCAGCAACCATTCGAGCAGATTGCACGAGTCGTCGTCATCGGCCACCGCGAGCACGATGGGCCCAGCAATCTGCCCGGCCGCACGCTCCAGCGCGACGGAGTCCGGCACGGCTTCGGGAAGCCCGCCAAGACTCCGCTCCAATGAAGCAGCGTGAACGTCGGCGGACGTACCGAGATCGATCAGGTGAGTCGTTGTCATTCTAACAGCCCTGGAGAACGAGGCGAAAACGTCGAAGGCACCGCGAGTGTCACTGAAACCTTAAGTCACGATTTGCCGCGCGCCGCAAGCCGTCGCGCGCGACGGGCTTCGTCGAACCATCGGCGTAGCGCAAGACGAAGGCACGGATCATCGTTCACGGCGAGATCAGGCGCTGGTGTCGATCGAATTGCGCCGCGGCGCAAACGGCGCGTCACGAATCGCGTTGCAATTCTGAGATTGGGTGTACCCGGTCATTCTCCGCATCCCCCTGGGTAAGGAGGGCGGTCCCAAACCAGAAATCCTTGATGTGCTGGACCGAACCCAGGAATTCGCTGAAATCGACGGGCTTGTTGATATAGCTGTTGGCGCCCATTTGACGACAGCTTTCGACGTCGCGTTCGTCCGTCGACGTCGTCAAGACGACCACGGGGATGGTCTTCAATTGCTCGTCGTGCTTGACATCGGCCAAGACGTCGCGGCCGTCGGTCCCCGGCAGGTTGAGGTCGAGCAGGATCAGGCACGGACGCGGCGCCCTTGCCGGGTCTGCGTATTTGCCGCGGAGATGCAGGAAATCCAAGGCGTCGTCGCCGCTGCCGCAATGGACGACTGGGTGGTCGAGGCCGATGCGTTGGAATGCGCGCAGAATGGCCTCGGTGTCCTCCGGGCTGTCTTCGACGAGCAAGATGGGGCATTGGGAATTCATCAGGAGACCCTTCGATCGGCGGCGAGGG
>DATLQY010000983.1:0-9608 GCA_035534975.1 Pirellulales bacterium | reverse complement strand
CCCGCACGCGGCGTCGCTCGGTCAGGCTTGCGCCCATTGCCGAAGATCCTCGACTGCAGCCACCCGTAGGTGTCTGGGCAGTGTCTCAGTCCCAGTGACGCGGGTCGTGCTCTCACACCCACTACCCATCATTGCCTTGGTGAGCCGTTACCTCACCAACAAGCTAATAGGACGCAGACCCATCCTCCGGCGGAATCACACCTTTGATCCGGAGATATCATTCAGTATTACCTGCAGTTTCCCGCAGCTATCCTGAACCAGAGGGTAGGTAATCTACGTGTTACTGTCCCTTTCGCCGCTGTCCCCCCTTGCGGGGTTCTCGCGCGACTTGCATGCCTAATCCACGCCGCCAACGTTCATTCTGAGCCAGGATCAAACCCTTCAATTGTTTTACGCTTGACTGGACCCCGCAAGGCGCGGCCCGAAAGCCACACCACGCCGCGCCCAGGTTGCTAGCCAACTGAAAAAGCTTGAGTTGCCGTACGATTCCATCCAGCCGAAGAAAACCCCCGGCGAAGCGAAACCGCACGACCAATATTGCACGGTCTTGTGCTGGCTTCAAATTGACTTGGGATCAACTACCAAATTGTCAAAGAACAAAAATCCCTGGGTGACCGCGGCTCTTGCGAGCACGTTGCCCACCAGGGATTAGGCATTCTATCGACTTATCGCCCCTTGTCAAGCAGCCAAAAAAGTTTTTCCGGCGACCTACTTGGTGTCGGCAGCCGGTGTGGGTGCCGGCGGAGCGTCGGACGGCGACGGTGGAGTGTTGTCACCGGGCGCTGCCGGTGCTGCCGGCGCTTGGCCCGCCGTCGAGCACGACGTTCCGCACGAGCTTGTGCAGCACGACGTGTAACAGCGGCCCTTCCGGCAGCGGCGGCGGCCTGCTTCCGCCGAGTCCGGCAGCAACAGCACCGTCAACGCCAACACTCCCAATACCAATCGAATTCGTCGCATGTGATTCCTCCTTCTTCGTTGCAAAACTCCATTCGCCCGAGCCACGCTCGAGTCCATTTGAAGGCTGACCATTGTAAGCCCGCAAAGTCAACTTGCAACGCAAAATCATTGCAAATCATCAAGTCTACTTATATTTCCCAAATTAAATCGCCCCCCGTTCAAGTCGGAACGGCCATCCAAATGATTCGGATTGGCGCCTCTTTGCAACAGTATCGATCGATCGCATTCGGGTGCTGAAAGCGCAAGATAGATGTAAAGCACCTATATTAAAGGCTTTACGATGTTTGCGGTTACTTGCGGCACGACAACTGCACAACGTCATGCTGAGGTGCGTGGCGGAAGCCGGGGCACCGCCAAGTCTCTGCCCCAGCCACGAATGGTTGCACGAACGAGCTCCTCACGCTAAACGTAAAGACATTGACAAGGGGGCTAGGAATATGAAAAGGAGAATCAGCATGAAACGATTCGCACTTGTGACAGCCTTGTTATGTACCGTGTTGGTCGCGTCCGCCTCGCCGGCTTCAGCCCGTTATTACAGGCGACCCGTGGCACGGGCGGCTCGCGTTGCTTTGCCGCCGTACGGGCGGGGCTATTATGGACCGCGTTACTACGGCGGTTATTATGGGCGCGGCTATTACGGCCCGCGCTTCTACGGTTACGGCCCACGCTTCGGCTACTACGGTCCGGGAGCCTACGTCGGCATTGGAGTTTATTGAGAGCGGATAATAGGATGAGCAGGAAATAGGTGACGGTTACCGACCGTCACCCCCCAGTGCCGCGCGAACCTCGTCCGCGGGGATATCTTCCGTGGTGAGGTCGTCGACGAGCACATGGCTTTTGCCCACGTGATAGCTGAGCTCGGCCGGCGGGCTTGCCGCAGGCCAGGCGGCCGGCTTTCCGCCGAAGACAAGATCCTTCGGCTCCAACCAGTTGACGCTCGACTCGGCGACCTCGACGACCATGAACGGCGGTTTGGGAGGGGGCGGGGCGGGAATGGCGTTCGGATCCGGCGGATGGACCGCGAAGTCGCCCGTTACCGGGTCGAGCAGCGCTAAAAAACTGGTCTGTGACAGATCGGCGTTCGGGTCAAGCGGGCAACCGTAGACTTCGGGCATCTGCTCGGCCAGTTCGCTGTTGCGAGGCCCGTTCCACGGCTCATCGAAATGGTATTGTTTATAAAGTGCTTCTTCCTCGGTGCCGAGATGGGGGAGAATGAGCACCCGCCAGGTGTGCAGTGGCCGGCCGCTGGAGTCGGCCACGACCGCCGGCGGCCACGCACCGTGTTCGTCGTGGTAGTTCTGCAAAGCGGTGCCGATTTTTTTCAGACGGCCGGCGCATTCCTCGCGTTGCAGCCGAGCGCGGATCGCGGCATTAATTGCTTGCCACAGTAACCCCCCGGCCACCATTACAAGGATCAACAGCACTCCGATCGTGGCCAGCAGCCAACTCAATACGCTAGGAGATGACGTTGGTCGGCGCTCGTCGAGGATCTGGTCTGGTGGCATGGAACTATTCTTCTTCTTCCGGGTGCAGCACGGCCTTCTCGATGATCTCCTTCTGCACGTTGCCCGGCACCAGGTCGTAGCGGCTGAACTCCATCGTGTAGCTTCCCTGGCCGCCGGTCATGCTCGATAGCGCGCGGGCGTAAGTGGTGACCTCGGCCAACGGCACCTCGGCCGAGACGGTTTGCAGGTCGCCGCCGGCGGAATCCATGCCCAGCACCCGCCCGCGGCGGCCCGACAAATCGCTGTTGATATCGCCGAGTTTTTCACCGGGCACGGTGATGTGCAGGACTACGATGGGCTCCAACAACCCCGGCTTGGCCTGCTGGAAGACGTTGCGGAATGCCATCGACCCGGCGGTCTTGAAGGCGGCTTCCGAGCTGTCGACCGGATGGTGCTTACCGAAGTGGACCTCGACGCAGACGTTTTGCACTTTGTAGCCGGCGATCACACCCCGCTCCAGGCGTTCCTTGAAGCCCTTTTCGACGGCGGGCAGGAAATTGTTGGGGATCGTGCCGCCGACGACCGAGTCGATCCAGAGAAAATGTTTTTCGGGGTCGTAGTGGAACACACGCATGGAGGGGAAGTGGGCTTTGGTCGCGAACTCCTCGATGTCGGTCCCTTGCGGCAACGGGTACATGCGGATGTGAACCTCGCCGAATTGACCGCGCCCGCCCGTCTGTTTCTTGTGCCGGTAGCTCCCCTCGGCCTTGGCCTGGATCGTCTCGCGGTAGGGAATCTTCGGCTCCTTGACGTCGACCTCGACCTTGTCACGGCGTTTGAGCCTTTCGCGGATGACTTGCAGGTGCAGCTCGCTCATGCCGGTCATCACCAGTTCCTTAGTCTGCGGATCGCGGTCGAGGTGCAAAGTCAAATCCTCTTCGACGATCTTGTGCAGCGCGCCGGAAAGTTTGCCCTCGTCGCCGCGACTCTTGGGTGTGACCGCCAGGCCGACCATCGGCGTTGGGACGGCGATCGGCGGCATGACGAGCGCCCCTAGAGTGCTGTTGGTGTGGAGGTCCTCGGCCTTGGCCAGGGCCACGATCTCGCCCGCCGAAGCGCTTTCGATCGACTCGGTATGATTGGCCTGTACCCGCAGGAGCTGCGTGACCTTCACTCCGCGGCGCGAGGTCGAAGCGGTGATCGTTTCGTCCTTCTTCAAAGTGCCCGAATAGATCCGAATGTAGCTCAGTTTCTGCACGAAGGGGTCGATGCGCGTCTTGAACACCTGGGCCACGAGCGGACCGTCGGAAACGGCCGAAAGCGTCACCTCGTTGCCGTCTTCTTTCGTGGCCTTACGGAACACCTTGCCGGGTGGCAAGGCGCAAAACGACAGCGCATCCAACAGTTCCGTCACGCCCACGTCGGCCTTCGCCGCCAGACAAACGATGGGAACCAGGCTCCCATGGACGATCGCCTCGACGATCAGCCGCGAAAGCTCGTCATCGGTGGGCTGGGTGCCCTCGAAGTAACGGCCCATCACCTCCTCGTCGTTTTCGATGATCGACTCGATCAAGGGCGTGCCGATCTCAGCCGGATCGACCAGCGCGCCGGTCGTGTCGGCCGGCGGCTTGAGCGTGCCGGCCACTCCGCGGAAATCGTGCCCGCTGCCAATAGGCACGTTGAGCGGAATACAAACCGGGCCGAACAGCGACTGAATGCTCTTGAGTAAACCGGGGAAGTCAATGTTGTCGCTGTCCATCCTGCTGATCACGATCATCCGTCCCAGGCCCGCCCTGCCGGCTTCCTGGAACACGCGGCGCGTGTTGACTTCGATCCCCGCATGCGCGTTGATCACGACCACGGCCGTCTCGACGGCCCGCAGGGCCCCCAGCGTCTGGCCAATGAAGTCGGGATAACCCGGCGTGTCGATCACCTGAAAGTACTTGCCGCTGTGCTCGAAATGCGCCAGACTGGCCTCGATCGAGTACTTGTGGCTTTTCTCCTCCTCGTCGAAATCGCAAATACTGGTGCCATTGTCGACGCTGGCCGGCTGGGTGACCGCGCCGGTCTTGTTCAGCAGCTTGTCGACCAGGGTCGTCTTGCCGGCCGATCCGTGGCCACAAAAAGCAATGTTGCGAATGTCCTCGACTTTGCGTTGCGCCATGGAAGCTTCCTCATGAGGGCCAGAGCGGTTGGAATCAAACGGTTTTTGCTGACGTTCTCGTAGTGTGCGAGGCCGCGGCCAGCGCGTCGGCCAAGATCAACGTGCCTTCGTAAAGCGCGCGGCCGATGATGCAGCCCGCCACGCGTATGGCAGCCAGGGCCGCGACGTCGGATGAACGGCTCACGCCACCGGAGGCGATCACCGGAAGCCCGACGGCCGATTGCATCTCGGCCATCGCCGCCAGGTTCGGCCCCGCGAGCATGCCGTCCGTGGCGATGTCGGTGTAGATCAAGGCGGCCAGAGGCTCGCCGTCGAACCGGCGGGCCAGCTCGACGGCGCCCATTTCGCTGACCTCCAGCCAGCCGTCGGTAGCGACGCGACCGTCGCGCGCATCGATACCCAGTACCAGCCGCTTCGGAAAGCGCCGGCAGACGCCACGCAGCCAATCGGGATCGGCCAGGGCCTTGGTGCCGATCACCAGCCGGTCCAGACCCAACTCGAGCAACCGGCCGATCGTTTCCTCGTCGCGGATGCCGCCCCCCAGCTCGCACGGAACGTCGGCTGCGGCGAGAATCGCCCGCACGCCGTCGAGGTTGGCAGGCTGGCCGTCGCGGGCGCCGTCGAGGTCGACCAGGTGCAGGCATTCGGCGCCCTGATCGACCCAATGGCGGGCCATGGCGGCGGGGTCGTCGCCGAACACGGTTTCGCGGTTGTAGTCGCCCTGGCGCAAGCGCACGCACTTGCCGCCGCGCAGGTCGATCGCCGGCCAAATCTGCATCGCGCCTGGACCTTTCTCGACGGTACACCGACAGAAGTGGAAGTCCAGAATATGCCACGTAAAAGACGCGCGTGCAAGCGTGGCGGGCCGCGATTAGATCCCGGGTGGACGCGGAATGCCCAGTATTCGGCACACACCGCGAGCTGTGCCACGTTTGATCTTTGAATGCCGCGGCACCGGCGCCTGGGCAAGGTTTACGGGGTTCAGCCAAACGTCGTGTTTGGCGCCGTGATGATGCAACACGCATCCATGCGCGCGCAGGTGGCGTTCGAGGTCCCGGCGATTCATTGGGGGCGATTTGTTCCTCGAGAGCTTGATACCGACGACCGGCGCAGCAGCTTCAGCCTCGCTTGCTTAAGCGCCGCGGCGGCGTCGCGAGCGTTGGCGAACACCTCTTCGATGGTCTCTCCCTCGGTAATCAGTTCGGGGTCGAGTGGCGAGGTCACGATGTACCCTCCTTCCTCCGCCGGTTCAAGCCTCAAGACGAGCTTGCCGTCGCTGACCATGTATCCCTTGCTCATGACAGACTCCTACTTCGCGTCACACCAAGTCCCATTTCGTCCTTCTGGACCTCAATCGTCCTCTGCCGTCATTCCATTCTACCTCATCCATCCGAGTTCCGCCCCTTATGGGGACAAGCGATTGGCGACTTAGCCACCTAAACTGTCGCTGCGGGCAAGCCGGCGAGAGGGCGAGTAACGTAGGGCGGCACCTTTTGCGCGCGGGCGGCCACATCGCTTAATCACCTTACAGTTCAGCGAAATTCTTCAGTATCCGCAGCCCGTCCGCCTGGCTTTTCTCGGGGTGGAACTGCGTGGCGTAGAGATTGTCGCGCCAGATCATCGAGGTGAAGGGATCCGGGTATTCGGTTTCCGTCGCAATCACACTGCGATCGGCGGGCACGACGTAATACGAATGGACGAAGTAAACGTGAGCGCCGTCGGCCAATCCTGCCAAGAGTGGTGCCGGCTTGCGGATGGCAACCTGGTTCCAGCCCATGTGGGGAACCTTGTAATCGTTCGGCACGTCGAAACGGACCACCTCGCCCGCCAGCACGCCCAGCCCCTCGTGCCGCCCCCCTTCCCAGCCGACCTCGAATAGCAATTGAAGCCCCAGGCAAATACCGAGAAACGGCTTGCCGGCGTCGATCGCATCGAGGATCGGCTTCACCAACTCACGCCGACGAAGCTCGCCGATGGCGTCGGGAAATGCCCCCACGCCGGGCAGCACGACTTTGCCGGCCTTTGCGATCACGGTGGGGTCGTTGGAGATCGTCGCGGTATGACCGACCCGCTCAAACCCCTTTTGGACGCTGCGGAGGTTGCCCATGCCGTAGTCGACGATCGCGATCATGCGGATTGCTCGGGGAAGGCGGTTTCAGAGCGGCGGTGCTGCCACACAGGCCGGACACAGGAGGATTGCGACAGGTTCAGGGTGCCCACACTACGGTTTCTTGGCAGAGCGAATCGCCCGCCGCACCGTGACGTCGGCCGCGCCGGTGGCGCACTCGGCGCGACCCTGCACGAACACACGCACATGGCACTCGCCCCAGGCGCCCTCGGGAACCTCCAACTCGGTTTCATACCGTCCGTGCTCGACCTTCACGCGACGCGACGCAAGCCGGGGATCGTTGGCTTTCTCGTACGTCGCCTGGAATTCCGCGGCCGATTCAGGTGAATCGCTGAATTCGACACGTCCCGGCGGGCGAAACGTGAGACGGTCGCGGCGCACGACCAATTCGACCAACGCCTCGCCGTCGAGAGGGCTCATGCCATGCACTTTGAGCCGCTCGCCGGCGGCCACCGGAGACACCGCCTCGACCACCGCCTCTCGCGGGTGCCGCAGCCGCAAGAGCGGGTCGCTCAACAGGTTGAACAGATCGAGGTGCTCCAGCCGTTCTTCCGCCAGGTCGGTGCTGTCGGGGTTGAGCGTGGCCGCCAACGCGTCGAGCTGACGGCTGCGCTCGTCGTCGCGCGGTGCGAAGACCATGTTCCGCTTGGCATAAAGCAGCACCTCGCCGATCGTCTCCCGCCGTTCGTGGAAACACTCCTTGAGCAGACCCATGCCCAGCACGCTCATCGCGTAGGGCATCGTCACCCGCGAACCGCAAAGCACCGCCACGGGACCTCCCTGGGCGCGTAGCATCTCCTCAGCCAGGCAATCCTCGACCAGGTCGTAGGCCCCGGTGTAACAGGCCAGGAACAGCACGATCGGCGCCCCCCTCGCCGCGCGGAGCTTGCCGACGTCGCCGGCGCCCAGGATGTGGTATTGGCCGCCGGGCACCGGCACGCGGTCGAGCTCCCGGGTCTGGCCGTGTCCGATGTAAACCCAGAACCAACAACCGTCGTTGAGCCGGTCGACGGTCGTCTCGCCGAAATTCGCAGGAACCGGGCAATAGGGGCTGCGCCAGCCCGCGTGGGTTAAACTCGTCGCGTAGGCCGGCGGGATGCCTTCAGTCAGGATCGACTTGGCGCCCGCCTCGAGCGCCGTGTCGGCCAGCGAGCCGAAACCTCCCAAGCCGGCCACGAGGTTGATCCGCCTCCGCCAAACGTCGTCGCCGGCCGCGCGCTCGTAGGCCAGGATCTTCGCCACCAGCGCCGTGACTTCCTGGGGCGAATCGGCCGAGAGCCGCCCAATCGCCACGTCGGGCACGCGATCGTCGTCGAGGTCGGCGTACCAGTTGTCGGTGGCGATATCGGGCCCGGAGCCAAAACGGATGTTGACCTTGGCGAGTGCAAAGTGCGTCGGCACGGTGCGAGCGCGCACCCCCTGATCATTACCGCGCGCCGGCTGCGTGTCGCCGACCAGGACGACGAAACGCAGTGCGCCGCCCTTGGCCACGCGTCGGATGTCCGCGCGGATTCGTTCGGGCGATCCCTGGGCATCGACCAACTCGATCTTGTGTCCCTGACGACAACGGTGCTCGAACCATGGTCGCATCGCCGAATGAAAGACCTTTGGACAAACCACCACGGTGTCGGCCGCCTGCGCAGTGAGGCCGAGCATCGCAAGAGTCAGACAGGTGGCATGCAGGATCAGGGGATTTCCTTCGCAACGGGCGACGGCGGGCGGTCCGTCGTCCGCTCGTACCGGCCCACTGTAATGTTTCGTGAGGACATGGGGCAAGTCCAGTCCTTACTTGGGCCGAATTCGCACGAATCGGCCGCGTGAACTATAATTGGGCTACCGCGGGCCGGTCCCGGTTGAATCGCGAGCGATTGACCGGGTACCATATTATATGATTGGGGAAGTCTTGAACTAATGTCGCCTTTTCGGGACCACGGCGAACCATGACGACACGACGGGCCTTTCAGATGCTCGAAAACGAAACGCTCTGGGAGGTGACTGAGCGAGTTCACGCCTTGCTCACTCGCCAGGGTATCGACCATGCCATCATCGGAGGTGTCGCCGTCTGCCTTTACGGCTATCGCCGCAACACGGTGGATCTTGACTTACTTGTTCGGCGGGAGGACGCAGCCAGACTTCGATCGACCCTGGAGGCTGACGGGTTCGAGTGGATCGCGGCCGACAAGGAATTTCGTTCCGCTTCGGGAGTGGCAGTCCAGTTCGTGCGTGCAGGCGAAAGCGAAGGGCCGGGGCAAGAAGCGACGTTTCCCAGTCCCAGCGATGCCAAGCACGTCACGCGGATCGAGGGCTTGCCCGTACTGTCGTTGTCGCAACTGGTCCAAGCCAAGCTTGCTTGTGGCCTAGGCAATCTGCGTCGCACGCACAAGGACCTCGCCGACGTAGTCGAACTGATCGCGATCCATCGCCTCGACGGCTCGTTCGCGCGGTTCCTGCACAAGTCCGTCCGCAGCGAATTCCGGCAGCTCGTGCGCCGCGTCGGCGGACGGTCGTAACTATCCCGGCAGCGGCTCGATCACGACGCCCAGTGGGAACTCGACCTTCTTGGAGGCGTGCAAGTCGGGTCCGGCCGAGCGGATCTGGTCGCGTTTCAGCTCCGCGACCTCCTTGGGCCCCGTCCAGACGACGGCGCGGCCCTGGGTGTGGATCGTCTGAGCCAATTGATAGCACTTCTCGGGCGCGTAACCGAAAACCTTGATGAAGGTCTCGATCACATAGGCGAAGGTGTGCAGGTCGTCGTTGAGCACGACGACCGCGTAGGGTGGCAGCCGTTTTGGTTTGCGGCGCGACGTTTTTTCCTTCGGCGGAGCTTCCTCGACGTGCGGCTCGGCGACGGCGGTGGCATGTTCGGCGCTCATTCAAGTTATCTTAAACCGAGTCGGCGCTCACGGCAACGAGG
>DATLQY010000982.1:0-3430 GCA_035534975.1 Pirellulales bacterium | reverse complement strand
CCGGAGCACCGGCGGGCTGGGCTATTCGAGCCCTTCGCCGGCGGTTATGCTTGAGCCAGGGCACAGCCATGAAATACTTTACCCCCGAGTTATTCATTCGCGGCAATTCGGCCGACGCGCGGCAAGTCCGCGGAGTTGAAGAGGAGTGGGAACAAGCACTAAGGCGATACGAGCGCCGCTGGAGAAAAATCAAGGCGACCTTTCCAGAAGCGTTACGACGCTTTGACGAGTCAACGGTACGCTTGCATGACGCGGAAGTTCTCCACCTCGCTCGCGAAGACCAGCGCTTCGTGATGGTTTTGCAGCCGGAAATACCGGCCCAAAATCTCGTGATTCTGATGTTTACGCTCACCAAAGACCCGGTCATCTTAACCGAGGCCCTGCCTGATGCAGTCCGCACGCAACGTCGGTTGTGGTTGTATGAAGAATTCGATCGAGATCGCCATAACCAATTCCATTTTGAGGTGCTGCTGAGCAACGGTTGGATCGTGCAGTTAAGTTTTCGAGATTTTCAGTTCCTGGCCGGCGAAACGATCGTTTCGACGACCAACGGACAGACTGGCCGCCTCACTAAGACAACGGCCACTCGCTCGGTGTAGGAGGATACGCGTGTTTTCTATTCTCGCATGTTTGAAATCACACTGAGGCGTTCCATGCCAGTTTGTCACGATTTTCGATCGGCTTCTGTCGTACTTTTCGCGGCGCTTGTTTGCACCGCTCAACTCGGACCCGCCGCCGAGAACCCGCCTGCCGCCAAACGCCGTGCGAACCGCCTGGCCAAGGAGACCAGTCCCTACCTGCTGTTGCACGCCCACAATCCGGTCGATTGGTACGCCTGGGGCGAGGAAGCGCTGGCCAAGGCCAAGACCGAGGGGAAGCTGATCTTTCTATCGATCGGTTACTCCAGTTGCTATTGGTGCCACGTGATGGAACGCGAATCGTTTACGGACGACGAGATTGCGCGCTACCTGAACGAGCACTTCGTCTGCATCAAGGTCGACCGCGAGGAACGGCCCGACATTGACGAGATTTACATGACCGCCGTGCAGATTCTCAACCGCCGCGGCGGCTGGCCGCTGTCGATGTTCCTGACGCCCCAGGCCAAGCCGTTCTTCGGCGGCACTTACTTTCCGCCCCGCGACAGGGAGGTCGAGGTCCCCGAGGGGGACGATGGAACGCCGGCCGAGACGCGCCAGGAGACCGGGTTCTTGACGCTCTTGAAGTTGGTCGTCGAAAGTTGGAAGGAAAAGCCCGATCAATTGAACGACGCGGGCGATCAACTCGCCGGCGCCGTCAAGCGTTCGCTTGGCAGCCGGGCGCTGGAGCCCGCCGAGCCGCCCGGAAAGGGGCTCTTCGACGATTTGCTGGGCGAGCTGGCCGACCGCTACGACCAGCGGTTCGGCGGCTTCGGCTTCAGCGCGACCGACCCGCGGCGACCCAAATTTCCCGAGCCGCCGAACCTGGTGTTCCTCATCGACCGCATCCGCCGCGCGGACGACGAGCAGGCCCGCGAGATGCTCGTCTCTACGTTGGAGAAAATGGCCTCCGGCGGCATCCGCGACCACGTGGGCGGCGGTTTTCACCGCTACAGCACCGACCGCTACTGGCGCGTACCGCACTTCGAGAAGATGCTCTACGACAATGCCCAATTGGTCAGCGTCTTCGCCGAGGCGCACCACTTGACCGGGCGCGCCGATTTCCGCCAGGTGGTCGATGAGGTCCTGTCGTTCGTCAAACGCGAGATGACCGACGCCGAAGGGGGCTTCTACGCCGCGCTCGACGCCGAGACCGACGCCGAGGAAGGGGCGTTTTACGTTTGGAAACGCGACGAGCTGCTGGAGGTCCTTGGCGAGAAAGACTTCGACCTGTTCGCCGACGTCTACGGCGTCTCCGACGGGCCGAATTTCGAAGAACGCTCGGTGCTTCTCTTGGCCCACCCGCTGGCCGAATCGGCGGCCAGGCGAAAGCTCTCCGAGGACGAGCTTCAGCGGCGGCTGGCGCCGATGCGCGAAAAACTATTGGCGGTCCGGAATCGCCGGGAGCGTCCGCTGACCGACGTCAAGATTCTCACCGGTTGGAACGGACTGATGATCCGCGGATACGCTGACGCCGGCCGGCTGTTCGACGAAACAGGGTACGTTGCCGTCGCCGCCCGTGCCGCCGACTTCGTGCTCGCGCGGTTGCGCACGCCCGAGGGCCGACTGCTGCATACGTTCACCAGCGGCGAGGCCAAGCTCAACGCTTATCTCGACGACTACGCTTTTTTCATCGACGGGCTGATTGCCTTGCACCAGACCACCGGCGAGCGCCGCTGGCTGGAGGCCGCCGACGAGCTGACCGCCGTCGAGCTCGAACGATTCTGGGACGATCAGGCCGGCGGCTGCTTTTTCACGTCGAGCGACCACGAGGAGCTATTGGCCCGAAGCAAGGACCCGGTCGACACGGTGCTCCCCTCGGGCAACGCCGTCACCGCCGGCAACCTGGCGTACCTGGGCCGAGCGCTCAAGAAGGACGAATACCTCGAGCGCGCCCGCAAGACCGTCATGGCATTCGCCACCATGCTCTCGCGAACTCCGATCGCCATGCCGCGCATGGCGGTTTCCTGGGCAACGGTCGACGAGGGTGAGGCGGGGATCAAGGCGAGCGGGGGGCGTTAGCCCCCCGGTGTTCCGCGACAATCGGCCCATGGCCATTGAAAATCTTCCGCGACTCTAACGATATAATGTCTGGTGTCGTATGTCGCCGACCAGGCCGCGCCTAGGCGGTGTGCCGCCTGCGCGATCTCGAAGTCTATCCATGCGAGTCGAACTCGTCCAACTGACCAAGCATTACGGCTCCCTGGCCGCGCTCGACGACGTTTCGGTTGCGATCGAGCCCGGCCAGATCGTGGCGATCGTCGGGGCCAACGGTGCGGGCAAGACGACGCTCTTGCGTTGCCTGGCCGGCATCGCCGCGCCAACCTCCGGCGAAATCCGCTACGACGGCCAGTGTTTTCGCCGCGACCGAATCGACCTGCGCCGACGGTTCGCCTTCCTGGCCGACGTGCCCTTCGTCTACCCCGACATGAATGTATTGCGGCACATCGCCATGGCCCTGCGCCTTTACGAAACCCAGCACGACGGGATCGAGGCAACCGTGTTGGAGCTGTTGCGCGAGTTCGACCTGCTCCCCTTGGCCGAAACCCGGCTCAAGCGGCTGTCGCGGGGTCAAAAGTACAAAGCCGCCCTGGCGGCCCTGCTCGCGGTCGATCCAGAGGTCTGGATATTCGACGAGCCGTTCGCTTCGGGCATGGACCCGCATGGGCCTTGATCTTAAGCTTGCTCAATGCTAGCTGTTTCGTGGCCAGCAGGGATGGGGCTGAACAAGGAGGGGCGAGTAAGCACTGGGCGCATGTCGTCACCGCCGGTTCTCGACCGGTTCAATTGTGGCG
>DATLQY010000981.1:0-2711 GCA_035534975.1 Pirellulales bacterium | reverse complement strand
GCCGATGGCCTCGAAATGGAACATCGCATGGTCGTGGCGAGGGCACACAAGATGTCGAAGAGCCGCGGCAATGTGATTAACCCCGACCAAGTAGTGGCCGAGTACGGCGCCGACTCGCTGCGCTTGTTCGAAATGTTCATGGGCCCCCTCGAGGCGACCAAGCCCTGGAGCACGGAGGGGGTGAACGGCGTGCGGGGCTTTCTCGACCGGGTCTGGCGGATGATCGTCAACGAGCGGGCCGAGACGGTCGAGTTGAACGCGGCGGTCAAAGCCGTCGAGCCGACCGCCGAGCAAAACCGCGTGCTGCACCGCACGATTCGCGAAGTGACGCGGGACATCGAAAAGCTGAGCTTCAACACGGCGATCGCCAAGATGATGGAGTGTACCAACTTCTTCTTCAAGGCCGATCCACGGCCGAAGGTGGCGATGGAAGGGTTGACGCAGGTCCTTTCGCCGTTTGCCCCGCACATGTGCGAAGAGTTGTGGCGCGTGTTGGGCCATGCTGAATCGCTGGCCTACGAGCCTTGGCCGGCGTTCGACGAGTCGGCGATCAAGGAGGACACGGTCGAGGTGCCGGTGCAGATCAACGGCAAGGTGCGTGGCCGGGTCGTCGTGCCCGCCGGCGCCGACCAGGCCACGCTCGAAGCCGCCGCCCGGTCCGACGAGAAGGTCGCCGCGCAACTGGAGGGCAAGACGGTCGTCAAGGCGATCGTCGTGCCGGGGCGGATGGTGAATTTCGTGGTGAAATAGCAAGGGCCTTTGGCGAAACCCGAGCATCATTCCTGGCCGGCCAGGTAGCCAGTTCCTTCGTCTGGGGTTACGCCGACGATGACCTGCACGCGCCGCCGTTCGTCCCGGGTGAGGTGGGTCGCAATAAGGTCACCGATCAGGTTTTGGCGGTCGATGGTTTCGAGCCTGGCAAACTCGGCGGACCTGATGACCCCAATGACACCGTCGTTATCTTCCAATTCAACTGTGGCTGGTGGGGGGAAGCGCCCGATCAATATCTTCTCCAGTTTACGCACAAAGGACGACTTTAGATGTGCTGCCATTGCACTACTCCCTTGTCAATAAACATCTGAGCTGAGTTGAGGAACCGTCGCGCCTGCTCCTTCAGATAGTCCCCCCTAATTCTCTGGTAACCGGTGGACTTCTTCATGTGAGCGCGCAACCGCTCTTCGGAAGCAAACCTGTAGTTGTTGGCCCATAATTTGTAGATTTCGTTCACCGCCACTTGCAGCGTCCGCAGGTGTTCATCGATTCGGGCGTCCGTCCAATCGATAGCGCGCAGTTTGTCCCGGTCAAGCCGCAACATTCCGCTCGCCGCAAATAGGCGCAGTAAGTCATGTCTCTCATCGAACGTCGGATCATGCCGGCCTTTGAATGCACGGAGCAAGCACTCGACGGCCACCCCACCGACGTAAATGGCCAAGGCGTAGCTTGAACCCTCTTGATAGGCGTAATGCGCCTGCCGCATCCGCTGCGTCGCGGTCTGGAAGTAGTGCTCCGGTGGGAATTCCATGTCGAACGGTTTAGGCAACCGGCGAGAACGCATTGTTGCAATAAGTATAATAACCCCCGGTCCTGGCGGAAAGTGAGGAAAACTGAAAGAATGACGTGAACACCAGGGATGGGAGCGTCATTTTTTGCGGGAAATCTGTGGATGACAAGGGAATAGCAAGTAGGAATAAGACACATGGACGACGAGCTCTTTTCCGTGCGCGATCAGGTCGTTCTGGTCTCGGGGGCCAGCCGCGGCATAGGCCGGGCAATTGCGGAGGGCTTCGCCGCTCGCGACGCGCAGGTGATCGTCACCGGCCGCCAGCGCGACACGCTGGAGAAGACGGCCCGGGAACTGCGGGACGGCGGCAAGCTGGTCCGCGCGGTCACCTGCGACGTGGCCGAAAGCGAGTCGATCGCCGAGCTGGTCGCGGCCGTATTGGCGGAATTCGGCCGCGTCGATACGCTCGTGAACGTGGCCGGCGTCAACCGCCGCAAGCGCGCCGAGGAGTTCACCGTCGACGACTACGACTTCATTCTCGACATCAACCTCAAAGGAGCGTTTCTGCTGTCGCAGGGCGTGGGCCGCGCGATGCTGGCGCGCGGCCAGGGGTGCCAGATCAATGTTTCCTCGCTCAATAACGAACGACCGCTGACGCACGTCGCCCCCTACGCGATCAGCAAGGCCGGGCTGGGCCAGATGACGCGCGCCTTGGCCTGCGAATGGGGACCGCGCGGCGTGCGCGTGAACGCCATCGCGCCGGGCTTCATCCTCACCGACCTGACCGAGAAACTCTGGTCGCAGCAGCGGATGCGCGAGTGGGGCCTCGCCCACACGCCGCTGCGCCGCATGGGCCGGCCCGACGACATGATCGGCGCCGCCGTTTTTCTGGCCTCGCCCGCCGCCGCGTTTCTCACCGGGCAGATCATCTACGTGGACGGCGGCTTCACGTCGGGGTGGCAGTGGCCGATCGAATGAGTCGGACGTCAAACGACAAGGCATCGCAATGTGCCACCGGCGTACGCGCGTACCAAGTCGCGAATTTGGGATGAGACGGCGGTTATGCTGGTTGTGTTCCGTCAGTCGCCAAGCTAGCACCGACCCCTGCCAGCTCGTCTGGCAGGTGAAGGAGTTTGACAGGCTAAGAGGCGTCCACAACGCGCCCTCATTTGAACGAGGCGACGACCCCGTGTTGGCTTGCCGCCGAAGG
>DATLQY010000980.1:0-12470 GCA_035534975.1 Pirellulales bacterium | reverse complement strand
CACTCTCGATCGACGACTTGGTGGCGGCCAAAAAGCTCGTCGGGCAGGTCGGCAGCATCGAAAAAGTCAGGGAGGCGCTGGCGGCGATGGCTAGGCTGAGTTAGGCGATGAGCTCCGGCCCGGCCGGCTCGCTGGATCACGAGTCGGCCGAGCCGGACGCGCCACCTGCTTCAACGCGAGCCGTGGCGCCGCCCACCTGAACTTCTCGCGTGACTCGGCGGCCGGACGAACTTTTTCGATGCCGAAGAGTTCGATGGAGTCGAGTAAGGCGGCCACCAGTTCCACGGTTGGGGAGGTGGCCTTCAGCGGGGAGTGCCGCCATGATGTCGGCGGCTGGCGGCGTCGTGTTGCTGGTGGGAACGCTCATGGTCGGCTCCTCGCGTCGTGGCTGGTGCTATTTCGGTTAGATCGGCTTTCCGCCGACGCGCACGAGAGCCAGTCAAGCTGAAGAAGCCGGGCCGGGTCTGCCGCCCGACCGTGCCGACTCGACCAGGCATCCCAAAGGGCGAAGCTCTGCCGGCCGATCAACAGCGATGCCCGCGTTCAAACCCCTGTCCCGGCCGTTCCTCGATCGAGCACCCGGGAGAACAGACATGCACAAGCCCACCAGCGACAAGCCCAACGTCCTGCCGGCAAACGTTGAGAACCTGCGGGAAGAGCTGCAGCGGTCGGTGGCAACCGGGAAACCAGTGGGCCGCGGTGGGAGGAGCCAGTTGCCGGCCCAGGATGCAAGGACGATACTGATCCGCGGGAAGTGAACCGTCCCCTGGCTCGACGGCAAATTTGCTTGACATTATTCGCTTCCGTCCGGTCAAGATGAACGGGTCGGGGCAACCCCGCACACGCCCCTTCAAGGTTCCTGCCCCACCCCAGGGACGCACAAACTGTCGATGAATTCGGACCGAGGCGTTCTTATCGGCTGATTGGCGACCAACGTCACCTTGATCTTCAGCCGTTTGGCGGTTCGATACAGCAGATCCTTGACTTCGCCAGGGCACGCGTCGGCGTCGACCCAAATCTGCATTGCGCTTTCTCCCCGCCGTGGTAGACCTCGACCCGTTGTCGGCGGATCGACAGTCAAAGCCGAAGGCCCCATCTTAAACTCGCGACCTTTCCGGGCATATCCTCTGGCACGGCCCTGCTATGCCGCCGAGGCACTCGCCTCGGCTGGCTTAGGTATCAGCCGGCCGCGGTCGCCCGCAACCCAGCGGGCGGTTGCGTTCTTCCCCACACGCCCCCAGACCCAAGGAGATCTTCCCGATGCTTGCTCTCGCCGAATCCCGCCCGACCACCAAGCGCGCCTGGCATGACGGGTTCATGGTCATGCTGCCCGAAATCCGCAGCCAACTCAACTTTGCTTTCCGCGGCTTCACGCCCGACAGCCGCGAGGAGGCGATTGCCGAGGCTCTCGCGAGCGCCGCGGTCGCTTACGCCCGGCTCCACGAACAGGGCAGGGCCGACATCGCCTACGCCGCGCCGTTGGCCATGTACGCCGCTCGGCAGTTCCGTGCCGGCCGGCGGGTTGGTTCCCGGCTCAATTGCAATGATTTGCTTTCCGAGCGAGCCCAGCGACATCATGACATCGTTGTCGAGCGGCTCGTTCGCCGCGACTAGAGCGGTGTATGGAAGGAACGTCTGGTCGAGGACAAGACCAGCACGCCCGCCGAGACGGCCATCGCCCGGATCGACTTCGCCGACTGGCTCGGCCGATTGTGCCATCGCGATCGGGGCGTGGCGACGACTTTGGCCGCCGGCGAGACCGCGCGTTGAAAGCTTCGAAAAACGTCCGATTCCCAGCGGGACGGCGGTTCGCTGCAGCGCTCTGGTTAGGCCACTTCGTAGAATGGTCTGCAAACCTTCTTCAACTCCTGCTCTTGGTCATCTCCAATGAACAAGATGTCGAGGTGCTGGTCGCGACTGAAAGTGTCGGTGAAAATCTGTCCGAGGCGTTGCCGCAACGAGTGGTCCATGCCGACGCTGGAACGAATGCAAAGCCCGACCGAGTAGACAGCGGGCTCGCCGTACGAAAGACGTGCTAAATAGGCGCTCCGAATGGCAGGCATCTCGGCAAAAGCCTGGCGGAACTTGGCCTTGAGGTCGTCCTCCACTGGGCCGGCCTGCTCGCCGATGAACTCAACGCGCGGAGGCTTGAAGGTCTCTGCCGGTCGCGATGGTTTTAGGTGGCGTGAGAAAATGCTCATCCGGCTAAGCAACTTCTTTCGATCTGATGGCCGATGGCCCGCGAATCAAGCGACCCGTAACCGGCTCTATCCGACACGCCGACGCGCGCCGGGCGTCGTGCCTCAGGTCGCCGTTCATCATAAGTCCTTTTCACGCGGCTGTCCTGGTCCGCGCCAAGTTTACCAAGGGACCAGCGCCCACACGGCGCCGATCCGCAGACCCCAGCCCGTCACCGGGCCAGCCCGTTCCCCTCCAACCAACGTTTCCAAGGAGGCTCCCATGCCCCTCAAACTAAACGTCGGTCTCTCGAAAAAAATCGGCTTGCCCGACTACGGGAGCCTCGGTGCTTTCTGCCACGTCGAACTCGAACTGAATAACGGCCTGCTGGACGGCGGCCCCAGCGGCTTCCAGGCGGAAGCCCAACGGTCCTTCGCCGCCTGCCGCCAGGCCGTGGATGACGAACTGGCCCGGCGTCGTACCGACGGCGCCGACGAGGAGCCAAAACAAATCCACGCGCCAAAAAACAGCAACGGCAGCCCGCCCACGGGCAACCCCGCCCACCGGGCTTCCGGCAAGCAGCTCAGCTACATTGAGCAGCTCGCCGGCGAGATCCGTGATCTGGGAGCCCGGCGGCTGGAAGGGCTGGCCCAGAAAATGTTCAACAAGCCCCTGGCCGATCTGTCGAGCCTCGACGCCAGCACGCTGATCGACACCCTGAAGCAGGTCAAGTCGGGCAAAATCGACCTCGACGCTGGCGGGAAGGGAGCTGCCGCATGAGCCCTGCACTTTTCGAACGCGACGCGGTGGCGGACCAGCCGGCCGACGTCAGGGCCTACGTTTCGCCCAGCCGGCTGAACACTTGGCTCCGGTGCCCCTTAGCCTTCAAGCTGAAGTACATCGATGGTATCCGCGAGCCAACGACGCCGGCGTTGTTCCTGGGCAAAGCCGTGCATGCCTCATTGGAAAATTTCTATCGGCACAGGCACGTGGGCGTGGCGATCACGGGCGAAGACCTGGCCCGCAGGCTGCTCGAAACCTGGGGTGAGTTGGTCGACGCCGAAACCATGGTCGTCGAGTCGGTCGCCGAGGAGCAAACCTGCCAGCGGCAGGCGGTCGATCTGGTGGCGGCTTATCTGCACGCCGTTCCAGCCGCGGAGCCCAAGCCGCTGGCCGTCGAGTTTTCGATCGAGGCGCCGCTGGTCGATCCGATGACGGGCGAGGTCTTTCAAGCAGCCCAACTGCTGGCGGGACTACACCAACAGGAATTTGCCTCAACAGTCATTCTCGCCAACGGGCACTGAGAACGGCATTCCGCCGCCGAGACGCTGGGGAACGTGGGCGGAGTCCGTCGCGTGTTCATCTTGAACTGCGGCGGGCACGGCCCCATCGCTGGGGCGTCTCGCGGCCCCGAATCGGCATGGCGTTACGTGACGCTGTTGCGCTCGCATTCGGGAGGGACACGGAACGCCATCCGCCAATGGCGGATCTTCGACACGGGCGTTCCCTTCAGATGCCGTTGCCGCGACGATCCTGGCCTTTGACGGCGTCGTCGTTTCTTTTGAGCCCATCACGACGGGCGAGAGATTGCCACGGGGGGGGCGACTTCGACTCCAAAATCGATTAAAATGCGGGCATGCCTCTACACGAGGACGAACACAACCGTCCGAACGCAACGAGGAATTCGGCAATGCATGGTGAACGTCGGACCCGCGCTCTTCGATTGACATGGGCGGTAATGGCCTGCGCGCTCGCTGCCGGCGTCGACGCCGACGAACCGTCACGCGCGCCCCAATTCGAACGCGATGTCTGGCCGATCGTGGTGGCCAACTGTCTCGTCTGCCACGGCGTCGACAAGCCCAAGGGACAACTCGACCTGCGGACCGTTACGGCGATTCTCCGCGGTGGCGAGAGCGGTCCGGCGGTCGAACGGGCCGATCCCGATGCAAGCGCGTTGCTCCAACGGATCTCCAATGGCGAAATGCCTCCTGGCGACCGGCGAAAACTTACCTCCGACGAGATCGCCCTGGTTCGAGATTGGGTCCTGGCCGGCGCGCCGGCCCAACAGCCCGACGCGGTCCCTCCGCTTCCGCCTCCGGTCAGCGAGCGCGATCGGCAGTTCTGGGCGTTCCAAACGCTGGCGCGGCCCAAGCCGCCCTCAGTGGCCGATGGCGCGCGCGTCCGCAACCCGATCGATGCGTTCGTGCTGGCCAGGCTCGAAGCCCGCGGCCTGACGTTTTCGCCCGCCGCCGAGGCGGTGACGCTGGTACGTCGCGTCTATCTCGATCTGCTGGGACTGCTCCCCTCGCCGGCCGAGGTCGACGCGTTCCTCGCCGACGCCGCGCCCGACGCCTACGAGCGGCTCATCGACCGCTTGCTCGCCTCGCCGCATTTCGGCGAGCGCTGGGGGCGGCACTGGCTCGACGTGGCGGGCTACGTCGACACGGTGGGTTTCGACGTCGACGGCCCCCTGATCATCACCAGCGACGGCAAGTGGCTCTACCGCGATTACGTGATTGCCGCGTTCAACGCCGATAAGCCGTTCGACCGGTTCGTCACGGAACAGCTCGCCGGTGACGAGCTCTACGATTGGCGCCGGGCTGAACACTTCACACCCGAAATCCGCGAGGCGCTTATCGCGACCGGCTACCTGCGGACCGCGCGCGACCTGACTCACGAGGACGTCGGCGTGATCCCGCAGAACTTCCACGGCATCCTGCACGACACGGTCGAGATCGTGGGCACAGGCATGCTTGGTCTGACCATCCATTGCGCCCGCTGCCACAGCCACAAGTTCGACCCGATCCCGCAAGAAGACTACTACCGGCTCGTGGCGGCCTTCACCCCCGCCTACAATCCGCGGACGTGGCGCCCGGTGGTCCCAATCAACGGGCTGGCCGCCGACCGGTCGTTGGCCGACATCGCGCCCGTGGAACAGGCCGAGAACGAACGGCACAACCGCGAAATTGACGCGAGGGTCGAAACGATCAAGCGGTCGTTGGCCGACGTGCGACGGCCCTACGAAGCCCAACTTTCCGACTCGAAATTGGCATCCTTGCCCGAACCGATCCGCGACGACGTAAAACAGGCGCTGGCGGCGTCCACCGAGAAACGCACCGAGATCCAGAAGTACCTGTTCGGTAAGTTCTCCTCGACGTTGGCCGTGAAACCGGAGGAAATCGCCGCGGCTTTGAACGAAACCGACAAGCGGAGTGTGGCCGAATGTGAGGCCCAGATCGCGGAGGCCAACGCGGCCCGACGCACTTGCGGCAAGCTCCAGGCATTGTTCGACCTCGGGCCTCCGCCGCCGACGCACTTGCTCGTGCGCGGCGACTTCGAGTCGCCCGGCGCCGAGGTGCCGCCGGGCTTTCTTCGCGTGCTTTGCCGTTCGGAAGCCGACGCCGTGGCGACGGTCGCGCCGCCGCACGAAGGGACGAGCGGGAGGCGCACGGCCCTGGCGCGCTGGCTGACCGCGACCGACTCGCCCGCCGCCGGCCTTCTGGCGCGGGTGCATGTGAACCGTATTTGGCGGCAACTTTTCGGTCGCGGCCTTGTTTCCACCCCCGACAATTTCGGCGTGCAGGGGCAGCGGCCCACGCATCCCGAACTGCTCGATTGGCTCGCGGCCGAGTTCATGGCCGGCGGTTGGCGCGTCAAGCCGCTGATGAAGTCGATGCTCCTTTCGTCGGTGTACCGGCAGGCTTCGCGACGTGAGTCGACCGAGTCGACGACGAACCCACAGCCGGCACTCAATCCTGAGATGGTCGATCCGGCGAATGACCTGCTTTGGAAAATGAGATTGCGCCGCCTGGAGTCGGAGGTCGTGCGCGACACGATTTTGGCCGCTGGCGGCCAGTTGAACCGCGCGGTGGGAGGGCCCCCGGTGCCGATCGAAACGCGAATGGACGGCATGGTCGTGGTGGCACGGAACAAGTTGGCCAGCCCGGCCGACGCCTGTCGCAGGAGTGTCTATCTGTTGACCCGCCGAGCTTACAATCTTTCGCTGTTGGCCGTGTTCGACCAGCCGCCGGTGGCCACGAATTGCCTGGCCCGCGACGCTTCGGCCGTGCCGCCGCAATCGCTGACCATGCTCAACGATGAGTTCATCGCCGAGCAAGCGCGCGGGCTTGCCGACCGCGTCGAGACTGCCGTCACGGTGCCGCCGGAAGAGATCGAAACGGCACGGATCGAGATGGCGTTTCGACTGGCCCTGGTGCGAAAGCCCGACTCCCGCGAAAGGGACCGGTGCCGGGAAATCTTCGCCAGGCAGGCCCAACGCTACCGAACCATGGGCGAAAGCGAACCCGCCGCGATGCATCTCGCCCTGGTCCAGCTTTGCCGTACGCTTTTCAATACGAGTGAGTTCTTGTATGCCGAATGATCGCAGCGCGGCCCTCGGCCACAACCAACCGGCCACGACCAAGTCGGAACGAAAAGGGCAACCCGGATGGAAAGTTCTTAGAGAGGGGAAAAGGAGATACGGAGGGGGATATGAGGATGGGATGCAAGAGAAATTCGGATGGTAAATGGGGACAAGGCCCGGCCGGTCCCACGCGCCGGGCGTTTCTCGAACAAACGGCCCTCGGCTTTGGCACGTTGGCACTGGCCTGGCTCACAGAGCAGGACCGCGCGCCAGCGGCGACCGCGGGCGACCAGGGAAGTCTCGACCTGCGCCCTCGGCCCACGCACTTTCCGCCCCAGGCCACAGCCGTGATCATGCTCATGCAGGCCGGCGGTCCGAGCCATGTGGACCTGTTCGACCCAAAGCCGGAGCTCAAACGCCGCGACGGCCAGCCATACCCCGGCGACGTCGAAACCCTCCAGCCAGGGAGCCAGGATAAGAAGCTGATGGGCAGCCCATTCAAGTTCGTCCCGCACGGCGGCTGCGGGATGGAGCTTTCCGAGCTGGTTCCCGAAATCGGCACGGTTGCCGACGACGTGTGCCTCGTGCGTTCGATGTTCAGCGACAACAACAACCATCCGCAAGCCACGCGGTGCATCAACACGGGCAAGATATTTCCGGGGCGGCCCGCCCTGGGTTCCTGGATCAGTTACGCCCTGGGGACCGAAAACCAGTCACTTCCGGCGTTTGTCGCGCTGCGCGATCCCGACGGCTACAGCAGCAGCGGAGCGACGGTTTGGGAGAACGGTTGGCTGCCGGCCCTGTTCCGCGGCACCGAGATCTCATCGCGCGGCGACGCCGTGCTCAATCTGCATCCCGCCGCGCCGTTGCCCGACGGCGTCGATCGCGACAACCTCGAGCTGCTCTTCCGCCTGAACGAGGAACGCCGCCGGCTTTACCCTCAAGAAACGGAGCTCGACGCGCGGATTCGCAACTACGAGCTGGCCGCGAGAATGCAGCTCGGCGCCGAGCAGGTGCTCGACATCTCGCGCGAGACAGCGGACACACGTAAACTGTACGGCCTTGATGATCCGGTCACGGAAAACTTCGGCACCCGCTGCCTGATGGCAAGGCGCATGGTCGAGTCGGGCGTGCGGTTCGTGCAGGTGATGGTGCCGGTCAAGACCGGCGGCTGGGACCACCACAGCAACATCAAGAGCGGCCTGGAGGCCGTTTGCCCGCAAGTCGACCGGCCGACGGCGGCCCTGGTCCGCGATCTGAAACAGCGCGGTCTCCTGGACACGACCATCGTGCTATGGACGGGCGAATTCGGGCGATTGCCGATTTCGCAGGGGGGCAACGGCCGCGACCACAACCGCCACGCTTTCAGCGTGCTGGTGTCGGGAGGTGGTTTCAAGGCGGGCCACGTCCACGGCGCGAGCGACGAGTTCGGCTACCGGGCGATGGAGGGGCGGGTCAGTTGTCCCGACCTGCTGGCCACGATTCTCTGGCAGTTGGGGCTCGACCACGACCGGCTCAAGTACATGCACCACGGCCGCGCGGAGTCGCTCACCGATTCGCCCGTCACCGGCGCCCGTGTGGTACAGGAACTGCTTGGCCGGTTTACACCGACCGCATGAGTTCCGCGGTACACTCCGTCGAGGCTCGGCCTGTTCTTGTCGTCAATGGGTGTGGCTGGTAGACTGGCTTGAGTATGTTCGGAAATGGCGAGCGGGTTTTTGACGACTGCCGTTGGGACGAGAGCGATGCCGGAGCAACGAGACCAATTTCAGGACCGGGTAGAGACCCTGGTCAAGCAAGTCAAAGGGTGGGTTGAGCCGCACGGCTGGGTCACCAAGGAGTACCCAAAGAAGATTCGGGACGTTGATCATCAGGTCTACGAGGTTACGGCCCTTTTTCTCCAGAGAGGCCCAACGAGGGTGCTGCTCGACCCGGTCGCCTACGATGTACCGGGGTCCGAAGGCGTTGTCGACCTTTACCTGATGCCGACGTACGACGACATGGCCAGCCTCTACTTCGAGGACGGGATGTGGAAGATCCACTACGCCTTCCCGTGTGACCCGAAGGAAACGGACTCCGTGATCGAGGCGGATGCCCTGCCCGTCCGCGCAGACGCGATTAACGAGGTCCTCGACTCTATCGCCGCCCATGCCGCACCGTCGTTTTGACTGGCACGAGCACATCAAGGACATTGAGGGCGAGTACCACGCCGCTCGGGTTGCGGTCGATCGGCTGAAGGGCCAGGTGATCGTAGCCCCGGACATTCTCAATCAAGACGCGGGGACCCGGGCCTACCTCCGCGACGCGGACAGGAACTTGGAGGGAACGTACCTGGTCCGCCTCTTCGCCGCGTTCGAGGCGGCGCTGCGTTCGTACGACCGGGCGCGGCACAACGATCCTACGCGAAATGAACATGCGTCGGTCCTGATCGACACGATCGGCGGCCGGCGCGGGCAGGGAATCTCGGCCGCCGTTCGCGGGGGCGCGCACGCCGTGCGTCTCGTCCGCAACTACTGGGCGCACGAGAACGACACAATGCCCGCCCCCATGACCATGGCTGCCGCCCGGGCTCGGCTCCAGAAGTTCCTCTCCTGGCTGCCCGAGGAGTGGGGCTAATCGGATCCACGCGATGAAATGTCGCCCGCGGTTTAAGTGTTGCGAATTCGACGACATTTCCCATTTCTTGGAGGAGAGAAGATCGGCGGTGGGATGTCAGCGCTAAAGCACCTTCAAGCGAGGGTTCCTCGGCGAAACCCTCGCCTCGACTGCTTGAATGTGCGGCCAATACTTCTGACAATAAGGCGAAGTAGAAGTAGATGTATCGGGTTAGGCCCGATCAAGAGCAAGAAAACATTGACCCGACAACAGGATCGATAAATGGCCAGCACACCTGCTCCCGAGAACCCAGTCGCGCGCAGCCTTAAACTTGACGACATTAAAGGCAATGAGATATACAGGGGCCTCATCGTTTACTACCTTCACCAGGACAAGTTGAGTTGGAACCGGCTGCAAAGTCTTGCGGTCGTCCAAGCCGCGCTCATCGCCGGGGCTCTTTCAGCAAGGGGTGGGCTCGGGATAATTGCACTCGCCGCGGGCGTCTTCGTGGCTATCATCGCGTGGAGTCTCATTGAACGCGACTGGGAGATTAGAGACCAGCACCTTCACCTTCTCGACGCGGTTCATCAACCGCTAGGGATTCGCATGGTTCAGCCCTCCAGAATTCTCCCCAATTGGTGGCGCGGAACAGTAATCATCCGTGCCTTGCTTGTGCTCATCATCATCGTCAATTTTTCCTTGATCGGCTATCTGTCCTGTGCAGGCAATCAGTGATCGACCGCGATGTTTGGCGCGAAGTCCGCCGGGACGAAGTATGAACGGTCACTCGATCAGGCGGACGTTGGCGGTGGAGAACCGGTCGCCGCCAATTCGGCAATCGCGACCGGGCGAAAGGCGCGGCGCAGGCGAACATCTGCACGGCGGGCTGGCCGTGGTCGTATTGATGGACCGCCGCCGGATGGGCGCGCCGACTTCGATCGCGAAGCCCGTCTCTTCCAGGTACTCGCGCGCTGCGGCCTGTCCCGCGGTCGCACCTGGCTAGACCTTGCCCCCGGGAAACTCCCACAGTGGAACGCTGGCGGGTCGTGACCCCAACGGGGCGCAGCCCTGTGTGGCCGATTGACCTCTATGCTATAATTGCGGCATGAGCACCGCAGAAATCTTACAACAGGTCCTGGGTCCATTTGCCGAATGCTTGACGGCGGATGCGGCGCGGAAAATCGTGGCGTTGCGAGCCGACCCCGAAACGCAGGCCCGGATCGACGCGCTGGCTGAAAAAGCGAACGACGGGACGCTGACCGACGAAGAACGTGCGGATTACGAGAAGTTCCGCGCGACCTTTCATGTCGTCACCATTTTGCAGAGCCGGGCGCGAAAACTCCTCTCGCAGCAGCCCAAATCCTAAATGGATGAAGCGATCCGCAAACTGGTCCGCCGGCGAGCGGGCCATCGCTGCGAATACTGTCACCTGCCCCAGCACGCCGCGCCGTACGTCACGTTTCACATCGAGCATATCCGAGCGCGGCAACATCAGGGTGACGATGATCCATTGAATCTCGCGGAAGCTTGCCCCGATTGCAATGCCAAGAAAGGAACTAACTTGACGACGATTTCGCCCGACTCGAACAAGATTGTGCCGCTCTTCAATCCGCGCATGCATGTATGGGCTGACCATTTCGCAATGGTGGGGGCGGAGATCGTCGGACTTACTGAAATCGGGCGAGCGACGGTCCGACTGCTCGACATGAACGAAGATGAGCGCGTCGTCATGCGTGCCGAATTGCAAGGCGAGGGATTGCTATGACCCAGTCGGCGTTCCATTTCGATCCGTGGGTTCATCCGTGGCTATCGGGTTAGCAGCTCGATCAGGACGGCGTTGGCGGCGGGGAATGGGTACGTCGCCAATTCGGCAAGCGCGACCCAACGAAAGGGCGGTTTGGGCGGCGCCTTGGGTTCAACCGGGCGGCAGGCAAAGAATTCCAAGGCGAGCCGATCGTGGTCGTATTGATGGACCACCGCCGGATAGGGCGCGCCGACTTCGATCGCCAAGCCCGACTCCTCCAAGCACTCGCGCGCGGCAGCCTGTTCCGCGGTTTCACCCGGATCGACCTTGCCCCCGGGAAATTCCCACAAGCCGGCCAGTGGAACGCCGGCGGGTCGTCGACCGATCAGGAAGCATCCACCCTGCTCGACCACGGCCACGGCGATGCGGGTGGGTGGGTTGGTCACGTTTCGTTCCGTGGGGCAGGTTTTCAACAGGTTTTCAACCTGCCATAAAAGCCAATATGGCCCCTTGGAAACCTACCCCACGAGCTTCCCCTTGTATGCGTCCAGCAGCCGGCCGGGCGAACCCATGATGTTGTAGCCGCCGTCGACGTGCAACAATTCGCCCGTGATGCCGTCGGAGAGGTCCGAGAGCAGGAACCCCGCGGTGCGGCCGACCTCTTCGTGAGTCACGTTGCGGCCCAAGGGGGCCATTTTTTCGTACAAGGGCAGCATGTCGTCGACGCCCGCCGCGCGGCCGGCCAAGGTGCGGATCGGGCCCGCGCTGACCGCGTTCACCCGAATGCGGCGCGGTCCCAAGTCGAATGCCAGGTACTTCACGATCGAGTCAAGCGCCGCCTTGCAGACGCCCATCACGTTGTAGCCCGGCACGGCCTTCTCGCCGCCGAAATACGTCATCGTCACGATGCTCGAGCCGGCCGCCATGATCTCCTTGGCGCCATTGGCCACGGCGATCAGGCTGTAAGCGCTGATCTCCATCGCCAGCTTGAACCCTTCTCGGCTGGTCTGGATCGTTTCGGCTTTCAAGTCGTCGAGCGAGGCGTAGGCGATCGAATGGACCAGGAAATCGAGCTTGCCAAACGTCTCGGCCGACTTCGACATGACAGCCGCGATGTCGGTGTCCTTGGTCACGTCCAAGGGGAGCAGAAATTTTGCCCGTGGCGCCTTATCGGTCAACTGCGAGACACGGCGGCGGTTGCGTTGCCGCTCGTCGTCGGGCCGGTCGGGCAGGTGCGTGAAACCGCAGTCCGCGCCTTCGGACATCACGAACTCGGCAATCGCCCAGGCGATCGAGTTGTCGTTCGCCACACCCAGAACCAACCCTTTCTTGCCGTCGAACAGGCCCATCCAGATCTCCCTCTTGGCATAACGACAGAAAAATGACGACGGAAAATACGAGGAACGCACCAGAGGATAACGAGTTCTTGCCGATTTGGTCAACCGAGTCGAACACCTACTCAAAAACAAAGCTGAACGAATGACATGAGCACCACGAATTGCAAGCCCCATTTTAAAGGAGATAGGGGGATGACGTGGGGATATGGGGATGTACGCAACGGGAGAAAGCAACGAGCCCGGCCTTGATTGT
>DATLQY010000979.1:0-3404 GCA_035534975.1 Pirellulales bacterium | reverse complement strand
GGCACTCCTCAGTGACGACCTGAAAGGAAAACTGGCCGAGCCTGACGGCGACGCGTCGGTGGGCAACTGGCCCGGCCGGGCCTACATGGAATTGTCGAACGAGCTCAACGACGTGCTTGATGAGCCTGAGCTGTACGACCGCGCGGCCTGGGCCGGCAAGGCACTCGATCCCGAGGCCGAGCGGTTACTGGTCCGTGGCGCCGAGCATCTTGCCGGCGACGATTTGGCTCGGATCAATCGCCTGCTGCTCGAGGCAGCATATCCCAACGAGATCGCGCACAGCCGGTCCAGAGAAATCACAGTCGGATACCTTTGGTACCAGCCGTTTCCAACCTTCCCCGGCAAGCGAAAAGAAATCATCGACACGATGCTGACGTCGGTGATGAATTTCTTCGTCGGCGTCGTGGGGATCTTCGCCGCGCTCTTGGTGACCGCCTCGATCATCCCGCACACCTTCGAGCAGGGCGCCATCGACCTTTTGCTCAGCAAGCCCGTCTCGCGGTCGCTGGTCTTCCTCACCAAGTACCTCGGCGGCTGCATGTTCACGCTGATCAACGCCACCTACATGATCGGTGGACTGTGGCTGATCTCTGGGTTGCGGCTGGGCGTCTGGAACGGGCGTCTCTTGCTTTGCGTACCGCTGTTGTTGTTCCTGTTTGCCATCTACTACGCAGTCTCGGCGCTGGCAGGAGCGTTGTGGAAGAACGCGATCGTGGCGGTCGTGATGTCGATCCTCTTTTACTTAGTCTGCCTTGGGGTCGAGTTGACCAAGGGCTCGATCGAGCTGCTGGGGCTGAACCACACCCGCCTGGTGCGGCTCGTGCCCGCGGGCGATACGCTCTTCGCCGCGAACGAGGTGGGCGACATCGAGCGATGGAACGAGGGGGAAGCCGCTTGGCAGTCGGTGCTCGTCTCAAAGGACGACACCGTGGGACAGCTTCCACGATGGGTGCCCCGCGCGCTGATGGTGGGCCCGGTATACGACGCCACGAACGATCGCCTGTTCGCGCTGCCGCCGACGTTGCCGCAGTTCCGCCTGGGTAGCGGGAGCACGCGTTTGATCGTCGGCCAACGGAAGAATGACTGGGAGCGCGTGGGGGGCGTGAACGTGCCGTCGGGCACGTCGGCCCTGTTCATGGCGCCGCAAGGCGAGTTGTTGGCAATCACACAACGAGGTTTGGTCCGGCTCTTGGGTGATCCGTCCCAAGAAGAGAGGACGGTCAAAGCATTCGGCTTCGAATTGCCCCTATCGCCCGCGGGTGCCACTTTCGTCTTGGCCGGTCCTGAAATGTCGTTCCGCACGCCGTTCTCCGCGGCCATGGATCCCCTCTCCGGCGACGTGGTGGTCTACGATCGCAAGCAGGTGACGATCTTTCAGCGCGAAGCCGACGGCCGGTTCCGGCCGCGACTCATCCAGCAGCGAGAGTCCGACGAAGCCGCGACGTTGGCGATGGCCGGCGGTAAGCTGCTGATGGCTTGGGCCGATGGTCGCGTCGAAATCTACGCCGGAGCCGATCTGAGCCAATGGCGAGAGAACCGGCCGGAGGGCAAAAACGCGCCTCGCTTCGCGGAGGCTTCGCCCGACGGCCGTTATTTCGCCGTCGTGTTCCATAACCGCCGGCTATGGCTCTACGACGCCGATCGCGGCCAGCCCAGCGAGGCGCGCATCGCAGGGCAGGGAAATATTTCCGCGGTCGCGTTCTCCGGAGGCAAGCTATTGGTAGCCGACCGCTTCACACGCGTGAGAGAATACGAACTCGAGCCGCCGGGCACGACGCGCCGTTACACGCCGACGCTCGGCTTTCTGGAGCGACTTTACTTCTACGGCATCAAGCCGATCTACACCGTGTTTCCCAAGCCCGGCGAGTTGGGAAACGTGGTCAACTATTTGTTGAGCGGTTCGGAAAGCGTCCCTTTGAGCGATGACCGCGGCGACCTTGGCGCGGCGCGGTTGCATTTGGACGTCTGGGGACCCATCTGGAGCAACCTGGCCTTCGTGGCCGTCGTGGTGGGACTCGGCTGCTGGTACACGCAGCGGAAGGATTTCTAGCGACACCTTTCACTATCGATGTAACGGAACTCCCGTAGGGTGGGACAACCTCGCGTTTGGCGAGCGCCGGCCCACCATTGGGACTCATTCCAATGCTCCGCGTGGAAACGCATCTTCGGCCGCTCCGCGGCCACGCAGTAGCGTCGATGTGAATCGATCGAAGCAGGAACGCGGAGCGTCCGCGGCGGCGTTCCCACGCGGAGCGTGGGAACGAGTAGCGTGGGAACGACGATTTTTTGCGATTACCTGTTGCAGAAAATCCTGGAATCCGTACAACTACAACTCATGAGTTCACTCAACAAGAGTTCTTGGCACTGTACGCGGGCCCCGACGGACGCGCGTGGCAATGCCTGCGATAGGATGTCGGTTTCTTGTCAAGGGTGAGACTCGCTCGCGCTCGAAAGGATGCGAGGACCAGAACGCTGAACGATCGTGTTCCGCACGCCTGGCTTTCGCGTTCCGTTGACGAGAGAGAAGGAGCTCGCCGGGTTTTTTTATGGAGGACGTAGCGTGGCAAAGAAGAAAGCTGCTAAGAAGCCAGCCAAGAAGGCAAAGAAGAAGTCGGCGAAGAAGAAGTAGCTTAGCAGCCGATCGCCTCGCGGTCGTCGCTTTTCGCCGCGACCCACGGGCAATCGACCGCCGGCAGATTTGAGCAACGACGAGAAAGTGCCGCCTGGACCGTGAGGTCCAGGCGGCTCTATTTATGCCAAACGCGGCTGGAATTCCGACATTTCGACACTCGCTCGGGCCGCCTCCCGCCACGATGAGACTCGTCCGGCTTGTCCCCGTCGAGCGCTGATCGAAAGTGCGGTCATCCCCCGAACCCGCTGTACCGCCGGTATCCCCGGTTCAGCGCCACCCGGCTGGCGACGATGAAGAATGCGACCCAGCCGAACTCGATCCAAAGTTCGCGCACCAGCTCCGCTCCCTCGACCTTGCCCAGGAATACGGCGGCGGGGAAGTAGGCCAGGTACTTCAACGGCAGGTGCTCGACGATCTCGCCCCAAACGCCGGGCAACATGTCGATCGGGAACATGTGCCCCGAAAAGAAAAAATTGAACAGCATGTACACGAACAACAGCGAGCTGACTTCGAGAAACCAGAAGCCCAAGGTCCCCAACGTGGCCTCGAGAAAAAACCCCAAGAGAAAGGCCATCATCAGCGACAAGACGAAAGCCGCCAGCGTCGCCGGATCGGGCCAGCCCGGAAAGTAGCCACGGCAGAGAAAGAACACCAGGGCGAAGGGGCCGATCGCCACGCCGTAATAGACCAGCTTGTGGGCCACCCGGCTGACCAGCAAAAAGCCCATGAGGTCGATCGGTTGGATCAGGAATTTCTTGATCTCGCCGTTGCG
>DATLQY010000978.1:0-2446 GCA_035534975.1 Pirellulales bacterium | reverse complement strand
CGGGATCTGCCCTCGCGTCTCAGGTTTGGACCCCTTGGGCGGATCGCCGGCCCGGTCGATGGCTTGGGCCACTTGCCGCGCGACGCGCCCCAAATCCTCTCCGTGGAAGTTGGCGGTGAGGCTGAGTTGGCGTTGCATGTTGTAGCGGTCGAACTCGCCGGGCATGGTTCCCTCGCGGACCTCGGCCACGTCGCGCAGGAGGAGTTGCTTGTTGCCGTTGCGCTTGATGGGCACGGCCTCCAAATCGGCCAGCGAGGTGGTCCGCGCCTCGGGAATCTGCACCTGCACCAGGTAGCCAATTCCCGTCTTAGGGTCGGGCCAGAAGATGGGAGAGACGAACCGCGACGAGGTGGTGGCGGCCAACAGCGAGCGCGCAACTTCGGAAGGCACGATGCCGGCCAGCCCGGCCTTTTGCCGGTCGAGTTGGACTTCGACGGTCGGGTAATCGAGCGACTGCGCGACCTGCAAGTCGCGCAGGGACGGGATCTTCTCCAGCTCCTTGCGCATTCGCTCGTTGTAGGCTCGGCTTTCCGCCAGATCCTGTCCGCTGATCGCCACCTCGATCGGCGTGGGCGAGCCAAAGCTCATCACCTCGTTGATGATGTCGGACGGTTCGAACGAGAGCCGTAGTTGCGGCAGCCGCTCGCGCAGGTCACGGCGCAGCGCTTCCTTCAGATCCTCGATCCGGATGCCGCTCTTGGGCTTGAGGGCGACCCGCAAGAACGCCTCCTCCGGTCCACGCGACCATTGGAACACGGCGTTGATCGGGTAGGTCGACGGGATGCTGCCGACGTAGGCCAGCGTCGACTCGATCTTTTCGGCGCCGACTTCTTGCTCGATGGCCTTGAGCACATCCAACGTGTACTTTTCCGTCCGCTCGATGTGCGTGCCGTCCGGAGCGCGAATCCGAAGCCGGAACTCACCCGCGTCGACCAATGGAAAGATCTCGATTCCCAGCCGGCCGCCCACGAGCACGATGACGGCCGCGGCCGCCGCCACGTAACCGAGCACCAGCGGCCAGCGAAGGCCGACAAGCCGATTGAGGAGCCGTTCATAGGCCGAGCGGAAATGGGCGAAGGAAGCCCGAGTCGACGCCGCCGAGTCGTGCCGGCGCCCTTGATCGTGGGGCACATGGCGCAACAGCCAGGTAGACGCCACCGGCACGAACGTGCTCGATAAGATGTACGACGCGATCATCGAAAAGCCCACCGCCAGCGAGAGCGGGACGAACATCTCACGCGCCGCTCCCTGCATGAAGAACGACGGGATGAACACCGCCAGCACGCAGAGCATGGCCAAAAGGCGCGGCACGGCGGTCTGGGCGTTGCCGGCCCGGACGGCGCGGGCGATGTTGGGCGTGTGCTGGAACTGCGTGTGGATGTTCTCGATTTCGACGGTGGCCTCGTCGACCAGGATGCCGATCGCCAGTGCCAGCCCGCCCAAGGTCATCAGGTTGATCGTGTTCCCCGTCAGCCACAAGCCGACGACCGCGGCCATCAGCGCCAGTGGAATATTGAGCACCACGACCAGCACGCTCCGCCAATCGCGCAAGAACAAGAGCACCATCAGCCCGGTCAGCGCCGCTCCAAACGCCCCTTCCGTCACCAGCCCACGGATGGCGCGGGTCACGTAGGGCGATTGATCGAATTCAAAGTCGACCTGGATGTCGTCGGGAAGCGCCGCCCGCATGTCGGGAAGGGCGTTCCTCACCGCCTTGACCACGCTCAACGTCGAGGCGTCGGCCCGCTTGGTGGCCAACAGGTAGATCGCCCGCCGCCCATTGACCAGCGCGTAGCCGGCGGCGATGTCCATGCCGTCCTGGATGGTCGCCACGTCGCGGAGGTAAATCGTGGGCGACCCGGTCCGCAGAGGAATCTCGCCCAGGTCTTCGATTTTTTTCACGATCGCGTTCATGGGCACGATGGGGTACTTGTCGCCGATATGCACGTTGCCCGACGGGCTGATCGTATTGCCCGACGCCACGGCGGTGATCACGTCGTCGGGCGAGAGTTGGTAAGCCCGCAATCGATCGGGGTCGGCGTTGACCAGGATCGTGCGCTGGTTGCCGCCGAAGGGCGGCGGAGCCGAAACGCCCGGCAGCCTGGCGAACATCGGCCGAACGCGGAACAGCGCCAGATCCTGGATTTCGGACAGCGAGCGGGTCTCGCTGTGAAGCACGAGGTAGCCGACGGGCACGCTGCCGGTGTCAAACCGCATTACGAAGGGCGAGACGGTGCCGGGCGGCATGAAGGCCTGCGAGCGGTTGACGTAGTTGATCGTCTCGGCCATGGCCTGGGCCATGTTGGTGCCAGGGTGGAAATAGAGCCGCATCAAGGCCAGACCCTGGACATTGCGGCTCTCGACGTGGTGGATACCCGTGATGTAAAGGAAGTGGTATTCGTAGTAGTTCGTCAGCAGGCCTTCCATCTGGGCCGGGTCCATGCCG
>DATLQY010000977.1:0-4127 GCA_035534975.1 Pirellulales bacterium | reverse complement strand
GGTTGTTGCGCAAGCTGACCTCCAACGCCGTTCGCTCGTCGACGCCAAAGCCGATGACCTCCGGATGCGCATTCACCACACCCAGCAGCCGGTTCAAGCGGTTGCGTTGGAGAAGATGCTGGTCGATCACGGAATCGGGCCAGAGGCCCAGCCCGCTGGCTTCGACCGCGTCGCCGCGACCGCCGGCGATCATCAAAGGCGACATGACGGCCGCTCCGGCCGAGCTGCCGCCCACCACGCCGCCTCGCTGGAGCACGCGCTTGATCTCGCGCTCCACGGCCGTGCCCGAATAGGTGGCCGCCAGCCATTCCTGGTCGCCGCCGCCCAGCCACACGCCCGTGGCGCCGGCCACGACACCGACGATTGCCGCCGCATTGGCCAACTGCGGCGATCGGGCACTGATAAGCTGCACCGACCGCACGCCCAACCGCTGCCACGGTTCCAGAAAGGCCGCCGAAAGCTCATCGTCGTCGCCCACATACAACCCCGGTATCACCACGATGCGTGCCGCATCGCCGCCGGCCCGGTCGTAAAACCGCCGGCGCAATTCGTCGGGCAACTTGCCCCCGCCGCAGATCAAAAGCGTGCCACCCGGCTCGGGCCGCACCATTGCCGTTTCCCCAGAGGCACGGATTGCGTAAAAATGGTGCAACCAGAAGGACAGACCGACGACCGAAAGCAGGCCCATCACCACGGCCGACCAGCCGATCTTGCGGGGCACATGCTTACGGGAAAGACGCTTCAATTGCTCAACGTAGTGGGTCACCGCTGGTAGAATCACCAAGACCAATCTCGCTTTGGGTTTCGGATTGCGACGGGCGACAGGCCGCCGTGCGCTGTTGTGCCTCGGCAATTATTATACCGTAACGTCGCGGTCCCGGCATCCTCAATCCTCGATTGTTCGCTGACTTAGGGCGGTATTCCCGGCCACGCTGCTACTGCACCTTGGGTGCGGAAGTACGCGGGGCGTTGCGAACGACTTTCCCATCGGCGGTCATGGGCACAAGGCGATATTCGAAATGGGCGCCGACCAACACGTCTTTGAGCAATCGGAACTGCGCGAAGGAGTCGGGCCATACGAACACCGCCAGATAGTCGCTTTGGCGGTCGAGGCTTTTCAACCGCGAGCCCAGCGCGGCCCGCGACGGGTCGTTCTCGACCGCGATGCCCGTGCCGGGCACGGCTTCGACCGCTTGCGGTCCGCGAGCGTTGCCGCTAGCGTGGCAAGCCGACCGCGGCCGCCAGGTCGCTCCCGTCGCGCACGAAGAGCCTCGCGCCGTCGGCGCCCCAATCGTCGAGCCGAATGGCAACTTCTCGAAAACCCTCCAAGCTCCAGTCTTCGCGATCGACGACATAGCCCGAAACCTGGCCGACCGCGGCGGCGAGATTCCCCAGTAGCCGCGGCACACCGGTGTATTGCTGAAAGGGCTTTTCAAAGCCGTGTGCCGGCCGCTGGCCCGATAAACCCCCTTGGCGAACGAGGGCCACCATCTCGATTCTGAGTCGGTGGGGCGCCAGAAGCGAACGCAATAGATCCTCCGATTCGGAGGGGGAAAAGACCACCGTGTACTGATCGCCGCCTTCGGGCCGTCGGCGCGGCCCTGCTCGGCCGTCGTTGGTCACCCGCACATGAAAGAACCGGAGGCGGACCGGCCGGTCGTCGCGTCGCTGCGCGTCGCGCGGGAACGTCAAGTCGATCGGCCGCCCTTTTTTTTCGACGTTCGCCCCCAGCCGTTTCCAAAGCTGCCCATTCGAAGAATGCTCGCATGGCCGCCACCGCGCGCGGGGAAAGTCGGCATAATAAGGGTCGTAGTCATTCATCCAGAGGATGAGCGGCCGCCGTTGCCTTTCTTCCACCAGCGGAAAAAGACGCTGCTTCGCCGGATTGTTCGGCACGTCGATGACCAGCGGCATCATGTCTGTGCCGCTGCCGGCGTACCAAAAGATCGCTGGCTCACTGCCTTCGATCGCGCCGCGCAGTTCGTCCCAGCGTTTCTGTTGGCGCGACGAAAGATGCTCGTCAGGCCGGGCCGCGTCGAACAACGTTTTCCACGACATCGAAAGCTCCCTTGCCCGCATCGGGCATTCTACCGCGCCAACGCCCGTGCGACGCTCACGGCGCGCCGGCCGACTGTCGAGCGGCCGAGCGACCGAGCGGCCGAAATAAACCCGAAGCGTGAGCTTTGGTGTTGCGCTTTCGACCCCATCGAGCTTGCCTCGATGGTGAAGAAGATGGTGAGCTAGCCGGAAGAATGCGGCGTTTCTGCGACCCCATCCAGCTCGCCTGGATGGTGAAGGAGATTGTTTGGCTACCGGCCGCGAAGGGATCTTATTCACCATCCAGGCAAGCTGAATGGGGTCTTTGGCAGGCGTTTTCACGGCACTTTCTAGCTCGCCATCTTATTCACCATCCGCACGAGGCGGATGGGGTCAAAACAGCGCAAAACTCGTGCCCCGATGAGGCTTTCATCTGGCAACCACTGGGGCGATTGCGGGCTCTCTGAAAGGTGCTCTGAACGGCCGAAGCGGTCCCCTAGGCGGGCTTGCCGCGTAGCATGTTGGGAAGGGAAAACTGCTTGACCACGACGAGTGCCGTGGTACACTGACCGAACCCTTTGACGCGGGCGGTCTGCCTGCGGCGCGGACTGCGAGCGAATCCTATGAGCGGCTCAGAGCTTATTCGTCATCGTCACACGCTTGGTTTGCAGGCAGCAGCCCTGCCTCTCGGCGTGTTTTGTTTCTTCGCCTCTTTCGGCCTGAGCGTGGCCTCTGAGGCCGATGACGACGAGCGACCGCTCGATGTGAGCGTCGATTTGCGTGGCGGCGCGAAGGTTCCGGAGGATTACGCGGTGCTGTTCTGCGCGCGCGGCCCCAGCGTCGGTGATCGCAGCGTCTCCGGGCACGCATATCTGATCTGGGCCTATAACGACGACCGGCGTCGGGCTTGCGTGGCCGAATCTTTTGGCTTTTTCCCGGAGAAAGACGGCGACGTCCTGAAATCGGTCGTGGCCGACGTTCCTGGCGAGCTTTCCGCGTCGGCCTTGCGGAACAAGCCGTCCTCTGGCGAATGTCGGCTGGTGGTCAAGGTTACCAAGGCCCAGTGGGAGGCGACCGAAAAAATCCGTGCCGACTGGTCGAAGCGAGAGTACCGGCTCGCCAAGAAAGACTGCGTGACCTTCGCCGCGGCCGTCGCCGAGCGGCTCGAGCTCAAGCTGCCCGATCGTTCGGGCGTCGACAATCTACCGGCACGCTACCTGCGAAAGCTGGCCGAGGAGAACAAGCCATGATCCATCGTTGGCAGTTGCCTGCCCTGGTCGTTGTGGTTGCTGCGACGGCCTTCGCGGCCACGGGCGCGTTTCACGCTGCCGAATCGGCGGCGGGTTCGCCGGATGAAGTGGCCGAGCTCAAAGCGGAGCTCCGCGCGGTGCATCAGGAGTTGATCCGGCTTTCGACGCGCGTCTTGAACGTGGAGCATTTCAATCCGCCCGTGGGCACGATCGTCGCCTATGCGGGCGAATGGCCGCCACGCAAGAATGAAACCGACCGATGGACCGAAGAGGAGCTGGGTTGGATGTTGTGCGACGGACGTCCGTACCCAGAGTCGCTACGCGAGCTTGCCGCGGCCATCGGCTCGCTTTACAGCGAAAAGGGGGACGAGAACCGCCTCCCCGGGCTGCGCGGAAAGGTTCTTCCCGGTCTCGATCATTCTGCAATCTTGCCGCGGGAACCGAGATACATCATCAAGGTCGGAGCCCATGCGATTACCCAACTGACACCCGACGAGGCGAGGTGAGGAAGCACAAGCTGATTCCCTCTCCCGCCCCGCCGTGACGCGTGAGGCGAGTAGATTTTGCCAGAGCCGACGAATCCACGTTCAACGTCAACTTTATTTATTTCTCATCTAATGGAGCGCACCATGTCTTCGGAATCATCTTGGATTGGGGTTTCACTTCTGGCATTTAGCGCGATGATCGCCGCGCCCCGTGTCTCCCCTGCCGACGAGGAGGTGTATGGAATCGCGACGACGGTGAGCCTTTTCGACTACGGACAGCGGCGCTTCGCGGTTCATCCGATGTTGTCGAACGTGACTTTGCCTCCAGAATTAAGGCAATTCCGTTACGAGCCGC
>DATLQY010000976.1:0-7044 GCA_035534975.1 Pirellulales bacterium | reverse complement strand
AAGACGACGCTGTACAGCCACGACATGGCCCATGGATCGTTGCTTTCGACCAGTGACCGGAGGTGCTCCAAGACCTCGTAGGCCCGTATGGGCTCTCCTTCGAAGTTGAATAACGCGGCCTTCTGGCGCATTAGGTCGAGCTGTGATTTGTCGGAAGGCCGCATGTGCGCCAGGATTTCATCGATCGCTTCGATGTTCTGGTACCCCGCGCGCCGCCAAACGCGGGCGATTTCCTCCAGCGAGGTGTCGGCGTCCCAGCGGATGCGCTCGAACGAAATCGACTTCAATCCGGAAATATCGACGTCTCGCCGCGCTTGATAACTCAAATGAGCGGCCGACGTTTCATTGCGAGAACAGCCGGCCATTCCCAAAAGCATGCACGCAACAAGTGGAAGCTTGCAACGCATGGCCGACCTTCGTGTTGACGCCCTGGCAAATTAGCTAAGCTTACACTCTCCGGCACCGCGCCACAATGCAAGTGGTAGAACGGAATTCATTCCGTTTCCGCCTCGCGGGCGCGGAGTCCGCGCGCACGGACCGTGGCCATCACTTCGGAAACGGGACCGGCGTCCAGTCCAATTTCCGGTAATCCTCGGCGAACTCGGTGACTTCAATGACCTGGTCCGCGGCGATATCTCGAAAAACCTGGGTCGTGCCGCTCGTCGGCCAATGGATCTCCAGGCTGGCGACCCGGTCCGCCCGGCCCAGCCCGATCGTCTGCTGCAGCGGGTTCGCACCAAAACTACTACCCGACGAAACGTGCCGATGGACCGTCATGGGCTCCTCCCCCGCGGTAACGACCTTGATCCGGGCGCCGATCGCCGCTCGATTGGTCTTTTTGCCGATGAGCTTCACCGTCAGCCCGTGGTTCGGCTGGCCGGGGTTCTGAAAGAGAATGTCGTGGTACTTGTCGCCGTTCGTCGGTCCGCCCATCTGAGCGAAGATGTCGGTGTCGCCGTCACGATCCCAATCGCCGCAAGCGATCGCGTGCCCCTTTTGCAGGTTCCCGGTGCCCGAGGTGCCGGTAATCTCGGCGAAGCGCTGTCCGTCGACGTTCTTGAACATGCGGTTGGGGACGAGGAACCACAGATCTTGCGCGCCGGTGGACAGGTACATGTCCAGATAGCCGTCGTTGTCGAAATCGCCGAAATTGCTCCCCATCACGGCGAACGCCATGTCCAGACCCGCCGCTTGGGTCGTGTCTTCGAAACCCCGCCCCTGCCGGTTGTGGTACAGCCGACTGAAGCTTCGGCCCCGTGGTCCGTCGATCATTCCCTTGACTATTTCGCCGAGCTTCCCGTCCGTCCCGTCGTAGCTCGCGGCGAAAATGTCGAGCCAACCATCATTGTCGTAGTCCCAGGCCCAGCACGAAAACCCCTGTTCAGGCCCATCGATGTTCATGCGGATCGTGACGTTGGTAAAGGTGCCGTCACGCTGATTGTGGTACAACTCGCCCCCTCCGGGTCCCTCCAGATAATTCAGGAACAGATCGTCGTAGCCGTCGTTGTCGTAGTCGATCCAGGCGGAACCTTTGCACCCGGAGCGGCCGGCCCCGTCAACGCCGGCTTGGGACGCGACCTCTTCGAACGTGCCGTCGGCCTTGTTGTGGTACAACCGGTTGAGTTGCTTCTCGCAGCAAATGAACAAGTCGAGCCAGCCGTCATTGTCGTAATCGCCCCAGGAAACGGCGATGGAATTGACCGGATTGAGCAGGCCGGCTTCCACCGTGACGTCGGTGAATGTGCCGTCGCCGTCGTTGCGAAGGAGCGTCGGCCGGATCGGGCGGGGCCACCAGGCGCCACGCGCAACGAAGATGTCCATGTGACCGTCGTTGTCGAAATCGGTTTGGACGCAGTAAAGTCCGCCCAGTTGGTCAGCCACGCCGGCCGCCTCCGACCGGTCTTCGAAAGTCCCATCTCCGCGGTTGCGGTACAGGGACATGGGACCGTTGGAGTCCCATGTGGTGAGAGCGATGTCGAGCAATCCATCATTGTCGAAGTCCTCCATGATCGCGCCTCCGCTCTGGTTGAGACGGTTGACGCCCACGATAGGGCCGACGTCGCGGAACTTGCCGATGTCGAATTCCGAGTTGCTGAATTGATCGAGACGAACCAGGAACCTGGGATCAACGTCGTGCGGATGTTCTCCGAGCGTCATGTGGGCCAGGTTCAGCAGCCAGCGGACTTCCAGGTCGTTTGGAAACTGCTCGAGGTACTCCGTGAAGTACTTGATCGCCAGGCGCGACCCTTCGGGTTTGGTATGCACCGCGGCGGGAGATATGGGCAGGATACAGGAGCTTTCCCCCCGGCACATGACGCAGTTTTCGGTTTCGCCAATTCGCAGCGCAGTGACTCCCTGCATGAAGACGACGCTGTACAGCCACGACGATTTCCATTGATCGTTGCTTTCGACCAGTGACCGGAGGTGCTCCAAGACCTCGTAGGCCCGTATGGGCTCTCCTTCGAAGTTATAAAACGCGGCCTTCCGGCGTAGAAGGTCGAGCTGTGATTTGTCGGAAGGCCGCACGTGCGCCAGGTTTTCATCAATCGATTCGATGTCCTTGTATCCCGCGCGCCGCCAAACGCCGGCGATTTCCTCCAGGGAGGCGTTGGCGTCCCAGCGGATGCGCTCGAACGAAATCGACTTCAATCCGGAAATATCGCCGTTCTGCCGCACTTGATAACTCGAATGAGCAGCCGACGATTCATTGCGAGAACAGCCGGCCAATCCCAAAAGCATGCACCCAACAAGTGGAAGCTTACAATGCATGGCCGACCTTCGTGTTGACGCCCCAGGTAAATTACCTAAGCTTACACTCTCCGGCCCCGCGTCACAAGGCAAATGGTAGAACTCTACGCCAACGTGACTTTGCGCGCGTAAAGCCCTTCGGCGAAGCGTGTGGGCGAATTGCACTCCAGCCCGCGAAGCCGGAGCAAGGCCCAGAACGCGTCGGGCGTGAACCAGGGCTTGCCGCGTTGCGTCGCATAAGCGACTCCGAGCGATTCGATCTTGCGCAGGCAAGTCGCTTCGTCGAGCGGGACGAAGACATTGGGGTGCCCCAGGTCCCCTTCGTACTTGGGAATCTCGTATTCCAGGATCAAGTGGTCGCGCAGCGCGCACCAGGTCAGTTCGGCCACCAGGCGGTGATCCTGGTGCAGGTCTTCGCGGCGGTGCGTGAATACCAGGTCCGGCGATACGTCTCGTTTCAAACCGGCGATGCGGTCTTTCAGCTCGCGGCCGGCGTAGGGGAAGAAACTATCGGGAAAATCGTGGACCACGACGGTGCTTTCCCGCGCGCCGCGGAGGAAAAGCTCGGCCCCATGGCGCGCTTCGTCGGCACGCGGGCCTTCGGCCGACAGCACAACCCAATGCACGTCGATCGGTTGCGCGGCCAACAAGTGCAACAATGTGCCGCCGCAGCCGATTTCGATGTCGTCGGCGTGGCAGCCGATACAGAGCACCGAACGCACCTGGTCGAGACGTAGCTGATGCATCGTGAGGGATTCAGGGTTTGGATCTCTTGGATCTTGGGTTTTGGATTCGCCGCTCGTTCCCAATCTCTAACCAAAATCCAAAATTCAATATCTAAAGTCCCGCCGGCTATTTCGCCAATCGGGCGCGGCGCGGCGGCCGCGCCACGGCGGCGATGGGTTCCGGCGGCGCGAGCGGCTGCTTCCAAAGCTCCCACGGCGCGTCGCCGCGGGCGTACATGTCGTCAAGCCGTTGCTTTTCCTTGTAGGTGTCCATGCAACCCCAAAAACCCTCGTATTTCAGCGCCGCGAGCCGCTGCTGGTCGATCAGACGTTGAAACGGTTGGACGACCAGTTCCTCGCCCTGGCGGAGGTGGTCGAAGATCTCGTGGCTGAGCACGAAGTAGCCGCCGTTCATCCAGACGTCCGATTCGGCGATGGCCTCGATCCGGCGGACCGAGCCGTCGCCATCCATCGTCACGGTGTGAAAGCTCTGGTTGGGGCGCACGGCCAGGAACGTCGCGGCGGCCCGCTGCTCATGGTGGAAGCCGACCAGGTTCGGCAGGTGGAGGTCGGTCAGCCCGTCGGTGTAGTTGGCCAGAAAGGTCTCCTCGCCGGCGAGGTGCCGTTCGACGGAAAGCAGCCGTTGGCCGATGTTCGAGGTCGAACCGGTGTCGACGAAGGTGATCTTCCAATCGTGGATGTCGCTGGCCAGGAGGTCGACGTGCGCGCCGCCGGAGGTGAGCACGAAGTCGTTCGAGAGGCACTCATCGTACTTGAGGAAGTACTCCTTGATCACGTCGGCCTTCCAGCCGAGGCAAAGAACGAAGTCCTTGTGGCCAAAATGGGCGTAGTACTTCATCACGTGCCACAGAATCGGCCGATAGCCGATGTTGACCATCGGCTTGGGAATCGACTCCGAGAACTCCCGCAGCCGCATGCCGAAGCCGCCGCAGAACAATACGACCTTCATTGCTCGTTCACTCCTCACAGAATGGGCGTTAATTGGGTTCATGGGGTCGTCAGCTCCACTTCGGCCAGCAGGCCGTGCTCGACGAGTAGGCGGGCGCCTCGGCGGACGACGGCAAAGGGGAGCTTTGCCCGTTCGGCGATGTCCAAGAGCGTGTGCCGGCCGTCGCTTTGGTTCAGGATCCAAAGTAGCGCGCGCTCGGTTCCGGCGCGGTCGAGGTCCCCTCCGAGGGCACGGTAGAGTCCTCGCCTGCCGAGTTGCGGTTCGCCTTTGGGGCAGCGGTTGAGATAAGCGCGATCGTGCTCCAGCAATTCGACGATCGCCACGCATTGGGCGAGCGATTCGGCCAGGCACTCCGGGCGCACCAGGTCGAGATCGTCGGCAGAGGTATGGTACTCGGGATAGCGGCCGTGCGGGCTGCGCATCAGGCAACCGACGTTCAGGCCGATGCCGGGTGAATTGTATTGCCGCTCGTCGTAACCGTACGGCTCGAAATCGGCGATCGTGTGGTCGTGGCCCGAGTGCGCGAGCACATGGGCCGCGGCGCGGTCGATCTCGGCGTCGCCACGCTGGCTGCGTTTGTACGTAAAACCTCCGGGGTCTCCCAGCAGCGTCAGCACCAGCCCGTGGCGGATGTTGGGCAGCTTGTCCTCGTTGAGGCTGAGCCAGGCGATGGCGCCGACCGTCGCCGGAACGAACAGAAAGCGGTATGAGCAGCGCCGCGCAAGCCGGCCGACGTGCCGCGCCAGAAACGTCGCCACGGCGATGCCCGACAGGTTGTCGTTGGCCAGCGAGGGGTGGCAGACATGGCACGAGACCAGCACTTCCTCGGCCGTGGCGCCCGGGAGGTAGGCTTCGCCGTAGGTCAACGATCCCGGCTCGAGGGAGGAGTCGACGCAGACGTCGAATTCGTAGTCGTCGCCGTATTGGCGCTGGAGCTCCAACAACCGGTGGTGGCTGAGGCAGAAGCCCCATTGCGCGTGGTAGTACGACGTGCGGTAAGGGACCCAGTCAGGATGGTCGGGAAGCGTGTGCAGGTGGCGCTTCAGTTCCGCGAGAGACAGCATGGTTCGGACGGGCACGCTGTAGTTGACGACGTGCAGGTTCGACTCTCGGAAATCGACGACGCGCCGGCCGGCGGCGTCGCGGATGAAGGCGTCGCGGATACGCCATTCGTTGGGGACCTGCCAATCGAAGACCTGGGTGCCGGACGGGACTTCGTAGAGCCCTAACGGCAGGTGACGGCCGAGTACGGCCAGGGTCTCGCGGACGCCCGGTCCCGTGATGCTTCGGCAGATGGGAAACAACTCGGCCGCGAGCGCGTGCATTTCCCTTCCGAGGTCGACACACGGCGCAGGCACGGGGTCGCGTGAGGTAAGTGCGGACAGGGTCATGGGTGTTTCCAAGGATCGGCGCTATCCTTCATCCGTCAACCTTGATCCTTTCCCGATAAGGGGCCCAACTTCCATCTGCCTTCGAGATCATCGCGATGTCAAGTGGCCACTCGATACCAAAGGCAGGATCGTCATATCGCACACCCCGCGCGGCCGACGGAGTATGGAACTGCGACATTTGATAGAGCAATTCCGTGTCGTCGACCAGGGTTTGGTAGCCCTGCGCGCAGCCCGGCGGCACATAGAGCGCGCGACGGTTGTCCGCGGTGAGATCGACGCCGTCCCAGCCGAGGTACGTGGGTGAGTCGGGACGCAAATCGACGGCCACGACGTGTGCCGCGCCGCGGACGCAGCGCACGAGCTTGGCTTCCTCGAAAGGGGCCGCCTGGTAGTGCAAGCCCCTTAGCGTACCGCGCCGGCGGGTGAAAGCCAGGTTCACTTGGATCAACTCAGCGTGGACGCCACGGGCCAGGAATTCGCGCTGGCAAAAAGCGCGGGCAAAGAAGCCCCGGTCGTCGGCCAGAGGTTCCAAGTCGACCAGGCAGGCCCCTTCAAGCCTCGTTTCGGAAAAACGCACGGCATCACCTTACTGGAGGTAAAGAAACCAACCGCCCGCCGACGGGCGCGTCGAAAGGATCCGACAGCCATCGCAGAGACGGTTCCAAGCGGCCTTTGGCGAGCAACTCCTGAAGCTGCCGAAGGCGAACGAAGCGAGTGCCCGCAATATCGGCGGCCAATAGTCCGGAGCGCCGGTAGGCCTCGCAAAGTTGCTCGGCCCCCAGCCTCGCGTTCCAACGGGGCTCGAAGCCCGGTACGGCACGGGCCAGCTTGCCGCAGTCGACGCGGTAACATCGTTTGTCGGGGCGGGCGCCTGGGGCGTACTCGACTCGGCAGCCGGGCACGACGTCCATGACGATTTCCGCCAACTGGCCGACACGATAGTTTTCCGAAGTCCGGCCGACGTTGAACGACTGATTGTGAACCACCTCGCGGGGCGCCGTCAGCAGCGCGAGAAACGCCCGGCCGATGTCTTCCACGTGGACCAGTGGCCGCCAGGGACTGCCGTCGCTCTGCATTGTGATCCGTCCGGTGGCGAATGCGGCGGCGACGAAATCGTTGAGCACCAGGTCGAGCCGAAGTCGCGGCGAAAAACCGTACGCGGTGGCGTTGCGGAGAAAGACCGGGCTGAAGTCGTCATCGGCCAAGAGCG
>DATLQY010000975.1:0-5044 GCA_035534975.1 Pirellulales bacterium | reverse complement strand
GCCGTCTTTTCTTGATTTTTTTCGCGAGTCGGGTTGCGCATGGTCGTTTTGCCAGTTTATCCGAGTAGACAAGGAGCTGAATCTGGACGAATCGACGACATCGCACCTGCTGCGACTGCTGGACGAGTACGGTGTGCGACTGCACTCTCTGCTGACCAGGATCGCGCTGCGCGAAGACGTTGCCGACGAACTGTTGCAAGAGCTTTTTCTAAAGCTCCATGTGGCTGATGGCTTCGCACATGCGCCACGCCCAGAGCGGTGCTTGTTCCGTTCAGCGATCAACCTTGCTTTCGATTGGCGGAGCCGAAATCGGCGCGTTGGCACTTCCGTGCCACTGAACGGGGACGAGGCGAGTCCCCAACCTTCACCGCCTGAACAGGCGATGCATCGCGAAGAGCTGGAGCAAGTCATGTCGGCCGTGGAGCGGTTGGCGCCGAGCGATCGGGAACCACATGCACGCGATCAGCGCCGAACGAGTCCCGGTCATCGTGGCCAATGGCGGGAAGGAGCCGATCCGTTTGGGATCGGTAAAGCGCGAAGGGGGCGGCTTGTTGCACGTATGGGACTGGTCGAAAAGCCCTACGCGGGCACCCAGCAAGCCATGCGCGCGACTTGATCGCGCAAATCCATCATCTTTGCCAGTTCAACGAACTCCCCAGGGCGATGTTGCCGAACCACTTTGACGTGGCCGTCTTCCTTGCATCGGTCGACGCGCTGGTTAAAGTCGGCGTCGTCGACGACGATGTCGTATCCACGTTGAAGGCGATTAGTGAAGGGACGTGCGTCAAGCCGGCCGACAAAGTCGAAACGGCGCGAATCGCGGCCGACAGCGCCCTGCGACGGCTGGAGCACCTCGAACCGGCATTCTGTGCGTGACCCGCTGCTGCGTCGTCCCGGTTCACCCCAGCGTGGCGCCGCACGTTATCGGACGCCAGCAATGACGCTCTTCATCGGCACGGCGACAGACAGCAGCCCCGTCTCGTCGTCACCGCGCAAACGCAGTCCGAACTCGCTCGCGCCGGTCACTTGATAACGCATCCTCGAAGCATCGATTTCGAAGCCGGGGGCGATCACGCTCACGCTGTATACCTCCGGCGGCAAACTGCGTATCTTGAATTCGCCGTCGTCCGAGAGCAATGTTTCGCACCAGTCCCAGGCGGGGTCGCGGCTCACGCGCAGCTTCGCACCCTTGGGCATCGTGGCGCCCGTGGGAAGTTCGACGCGCCCGGTGAGCGTCAAGCCTTGCAGCAGCGATATTTCGGCCAGACTGGTTACCTCGCCGTCGCCGCCGGTTTCCATCGAAACCGTCTTGAACACGGGCAGATCCTGACTAGCGTCGCAAAGTGAGTACAGGACATACCGCTCGTTCGGCTGCAAGTTGGCGAACAGAAAGTTGCCGTCATCGTCCGTCGCCATGGTCGTCTCGCCCACAAAATGCCCCACCGACCGATCGCGCTGCACCATGCCGATGGCGCGGCGTTTGACCGGCCTTCCTTGGTACGTCAGACGTGCCGAGACAGTTGCCCCGCGGCGCATGCGGATCTCATGCTCGCTACCGTCCAGGTCAAAAAGCCGCGACGGAAAATCGGCATATCCGGGAGCCCCCGCCCGCAAGTCGAGACCGAGCTTGGGTTCTTGACTGGTAATGACAAATTGACCTTCGGCGTCGGTCACGGCGGCCTCGTCGACGCCCGGCAATTGCCCCCACCAACGCTTCTCGTGCGTCTTGGCGCCGGTGGGCGAGACGACGGCGCCGGCAAGCGGTTTACCGAGTTCGTCGAAGACCCTCCCTTTGAGCATGCGATCCGGCGGCAAAGCCGCCGGCAGCGGCTCCAGCTTGACTTCCAGCTCTGTCTCCGCCGGGTCGGTCAGTTTGGTCAGCACCGCTCGCCGGCCGGTCGCGAGCACCAGCACGCGGAACAAGAGGGTCGGATCGAGCTCGCCGATCGAAAACCGGCCCTCGGCGTCGGTCGTCGCCGATTTTGCGCAGTCGCGATAGCACGAAGGACAAGTCACCGCCAGTCCCACGCGAGGTTTAGCGGTAGAGAGATCGACAAGCGCGCCGGCGAGCGGCTCACCGTTCTCGTCAAAAACGCGGCCTGTGAGGGTGCCCGCGGCAGGCACAGCGGAAACAGCGCAAAGCAACAAAACTGCGGCGATCGACATCTCATTCCTCCTCTTCCACCAGCGACGGATCGAGCACGATGCGAATGTCTTGCTGGTTCAGTTCCACGTTGGCCTTGGCCGGAAAACGAATCTGCCCGCCCCCTTTCGTCCGAATGTAGGCCATAATGGCCAGCGGTTCGTCGGGGAGCTGTTGGAGCTTAAAACGCCCTTCTTTGTCAGTTTCAGTCCAAGGCGGCGGACCGGCCGTCGACGTGCGAGAGAGCGATGAATGACCGTCGCGCAACATGGCGCTCACGTGCGCCCCTTCGACCGGATTGTCGTCGGGGTCGACCACTTTTCCGGCCAACGATTGAGTTAGCTTCCGCAGGTTCATGTCCGGCAGCGCGACCTCGCCCTCAGCATTATCCGGCAGCCTCGGGAGCCATGGCAACTGGTGTTGCCAGGCGGGATCGGCGGCAGTGAACGGCGGTTTGACCTCGATCTGGTACGATTCGCCCGCCTTGAGACCGCTCAAGCGATAGCGGCCGTCCGCGTCGGTCACGGTGCTGGCGAGATGCTGCATGCGCGTGCCTGTCGCCCGCCCGGCGGGCGATTTGCCGGCCGGGCCAGACGGATTCTCGATCGGCACTCCCAAATTCAGCGTCATCTTGACGCCTGTCAGCGGTTTTCCGCCCGACAGCACGCGACCCGAAAGCGCGACGTCGGGCTTCGATTTACGCTCGGCTTCGATCGCTTGCGCGCGAGCATCGCCAGAAAAACGAACCACCAACGGATCTCGCTCCACGACCGTAACGGGCTCTTGGCCTCGTTCGTCCGTATAAACCTCAATCCTGGTTTCTACGCCGTCGGGCAAGTTCATGGTGAAGCGTCCCTCGGAGTCAGTCAGGGCAGAACCATAGCGGCGGTTTTTGTCGACCGCCATGACCTGGAGGGCGGGCAGCGGCTGACCTTTTTCACCGATCAACTGGCCGCTCAGTTTATGCGTTCCCACAACCTCAATGGTCGGCAGCTCGAATTCGTCGACATCGGCCGGCACCGGGTAGGAATCGGCCCACGGCTCACCCAACTGCGCATAACCGTCGGGCAGCGAAATGATGTGAACCCGCACCGGGCCAGGCAGTGCGCGACCTTCGAAACGCCCCTCTTCATCCGTGACAACGAGGTCGCTCTGCCGGAAACCACCATAGCCCAGCGAGATTTCGGCCTTGGCGATTGGCTTGCCGCTGGTCTTGGCTTGCACCTTCCCGTACACCTTGGGGGCCGGCACGAGCGAAATCTCAAATCGTAGCGTCTCGACCGCAGTCACAAAGAGATTGTCACTGAAGCGCGGCCGTACCGGCAACGCTGGGTCGAGGCCCACGTAGGTGCGCAGCGGACCGCCGCTGGCGATGACCGGCACTTCAAAGCGACCGTCATCGTCGGTGACAACTCTTGCTTCCCCTTGCGTTTCCGTCCATTCGTCTTGGTTCGCGACCGCAAAGTTCAACCGCACCGCTCGGAGCCACTCCGGGCGCTCGCCGACAAGCTGTCCTTCGATTCTCCCGGTTTCGCGGAGCCGGATGTCACGCACGGCTTGCTCTGCGTCGCGGTCGACGCGAATCGCCTGATTGCCAAACTTCTCGCTGACTACTTGGACACGGAACAACGGTTTCGGCTGCAGTGCCGACAACGTGGCTACACCGTTGGCGTCGGTGCGCGCCGATACGGCGGAGAGCATCTCCTCAGGGACCTGATCATATCCCACCCGCGTTTTGTAGTTTTGTGGCTGCACCAGCGCGCCGGCCAAGGGCTCACCCGCCGGCGTGACCACCTTGAAACCGGTGTTGCCCAGAGGTGGCAGTTCGATATCGATTTCCTCCTTGCTGTTCCCGCGCACCACCTCAAAGGGGCTCGCAGTCGCAATGCTTTGGCCAGGTGCAAAGACCCAAATCGTCCAACTGCTGCCAACCACACGCGGGCTGATCCAATCAGCAGGGAATTTCAACTCGAAGCGGCCCGACTCGTCGGTCGTTCCCTCCACGACACGGCGTGGTTGATAGCGAAGGGGGAGCCAGAGGCGGGCGCCGCCCACCGGAACCTTTGCCTCATCGAAGACTCGTCCTCGAATGACCTTCTCGTCTGCGTTCGAATCGCTATCTCCGGCTTCGCGCTTTTCTGTCGACTGGGCCGTGCCGACCTGGTCAGTCGTATTGGACCTCGCGGGCTGACCATTCTCGCCGACTTGGGCCGAATCGAGTCGGACAGCGCCGATCAGCGCGGCGCAAACCAGCGACAGCATTCCCGCCGCCAGGGAAAAGGCGAGCGACGAACGCGACCGCAAGGCCGGAGTCGAGGTGAGCAGCATTTTGATTCTCCGTGAAAGGTGGCTGGATCGGTCAAAGAATGCGATGGCCCCAGCGATAGGCCGGCCAATCCGCTCCCCGGCAAACGCCAACAGCAGTTCCGAATACTCGATCGCATCCCGACCTGCGCCGGTCGCACGGTGATCGGCGAGAATGTCCTGGCACACGCGCAGCTCGCGCCGCAATATCCAGAACAGCGGCTGCGGCCAGAGCAGGAACTGGCAGACCCAGGCCAGCCGCCAATTGCGAAGATCGCCGTTTTCGAGGTGCGACCACTCGTGGGCCAGGCAGAAACCCAAGGGCCCCGGATCTCCCTCGGCGATCGACTCGGGAAGGACCACCGTTGGCCGCAGGCACCCGTAAGTCAGCGGCGCGGTGATCTCGGTTGAAACCAGCACGCGAACGGACCCGCAGCGGTCGTTCGTAAGGCGATTCCACGCAGCCTCGACCGTATTTCCAGCCGGACGTGCTCGCGCAGACATCCCCCTTAGCCAACGAGCGCCGATGATCCACTCCGCGACGAATGCCACGGCCGCCATGCTGTAGATCGCCAGCAGGCCCAGGGCCGCCAGCCC
>DATLQY010000974.1:0-2664 GCA_035534975.1 Pirellulales bacterium | reverse complement strand
GGCGGTTCTTGACGACGAGAACGGCTCAGAGATTATCTCGGAACTGTTCCACTCGCAATGTTTCCGCCACCGCCGGGCTCGGCAACGCCGACGTCGGTCGCCTGCAAGATCGCCACCTGAGCTTGAAGACTGGCTGGCTCGACTTTCCTCGCCCCAAGACCTCCGTCGGGCGGCGTGCCTGGCTGTGGCCCGAGACGATTGCGAGCATCAAGGAAGCCATCGCTGATCGGCCAGAGCCGATTAGGAATTCTGATGAAGGACTGGTGTTCTTGCGCGCCAACGGTACCAGTTGGCACGTCGAGATGAAGCTGCCGTCACCGAAAAGTTCTGCGAACGGCGAGGAACAACATTTGCCATGCGGAAACTGCTGGATGACTTGGGCCTCCACCGCCAGGGCCTCGGGTTCTACACCTTGCGGCACGTTTTCCTGACCACCGCCGAGGAGTCGCGGGACCGTATCGCGGTCGCACACGTCATGGGCCACGTCGTGCCCGGCATGGGGACCGCCTACCGCGAGAAGTTGAGCGACGAGCGGCTGCGCGCCGTCCGCGAGCACGTCAGGGGCTGGCTGTTCGGCAAGGCGAAGAAGCCGAAGCCACGGTAACGCGGACGAATGCCGGCAAAGAGAGCCGGAAGTTTAGCAACTTTCGGCGAGCGTTGTCAAAGGAGCCCGGCTGGCGGTAGTGTCCTAGCAGTGTGGTGGTCGGCCGGTTTTGATTGCGCGCTGATGTTGACGCGCTATGGCACACCACGAACACAGCAGGCGGAGGTTCAAGAGAAGCAGGCTGACCACCGCTGACTCGAACCAGGGCGGTTGGCGTCCGGCAATAACGGCCCACCCAAGACCCATCGCCACGAGTAGGAAATACGCGCAAATCACGTTGCGTGCGCCAGTCCTGATTCTCCGCGCATCATCGTTCATCGCTCGTGTCTTAAAATCGCATGTGCTTAGCCGCAAAGTACATCCATATTCCTAACAGCATAGCACCTGGGATTGCGACACACGACGGCATGCGCTGATGGTCGTCGTCTAACCATGCAAATGCAAGGCAACCAGCGGCTCCTATCATTGCGCCAATCACGAAAGCATATCGCGGGGGCATCGCCCCACGATCCTTCATAAGGCTTGACAATACCACGGGCCCTCGCCAAGTCAGCGCGGGTGGGCCACGGCGACCTGCTCGGTCGCGGTGCTCCGGCGATCGTCGCGGCGGTCACGGTCTGGCCCGAGCGACGGCAGAATGGTGACAAATCCGCGCAGGTCATTCGTCAGCATATCCGCGATCACGGCCACCCGACTCGGTTAACAACTGGCCGGCGTCTCGTCGCCCAGTCCACCACGTGAGTTCTCCGAAATTGTCGTCGAGTTTGCGGAACCCGGTAACTATGTCCCTTCGGTCGGCGACCCCGCGCGCTGGGCCGGACCCGGTTGGGGCGTCAAGCAGAGCGCACGGTCAACCCGTGGCTACCCTTTGGCCGTCTTGGCGTCCCCGCCGATGGTAGAGCCGCAGGGCAACGAGGCCGCCCGCGGAGCCCAACAGGATCGACCAGAGCCACGTTGCGATTTGCCCGAAGGCTGTCATATCCAGGTCGGTGAGCGACGGAGTGTAGACCACGTACGAAGATGTCGTCGAATAGCCGAATAATCCAGAGGATGGCACGATCGACCCATCGTTTGTCGTCGGTCCCGCGCCCACCGCTGGATCGCTCGGGACGATGATCGATTCAGCGTCGGATTCGACCGGAACGGGTTCGGCCGCGTACGCGTCGTTTGGTCCAGGGGGCGCTGTAACGACCGGCGTACTGGTCGACCAGTTTCCGTAGGCGATTGGCGGGGGAGACGACGCCGTCGTCCCTTCGACCACCGCTTGGAGTCGGTTCGTTATGAACTCGGTCGGTGCGATGGACGACGCCTCCTTCCACTCCAGGGCAACGTACCCCCATCCGACGACGGCGAACCCGAGCCAGAACGCACGCCTCGCGTTCCGCCCGTACGCGGCCGCGAGCACTGCGTAGAAAAGGGACCCCAGCGACGAGGCCGACACGACGACCAGCCAGAGTTGCGAGGGCCGTGCCAGCGCGGCGCAGGCCACAGCGACAACGGCGACGAACCCGAACATCGCCAACAGGGAGAAGCGGAATCTGTGCATGGTGACCTCCGTGGTTGATTGGTCCCCTTGGGCCGGCCGGCACCGACCGCCGCCGACGATGTTAACACGGCCGGTGTCGTTCGTGCCAGCCGAGTCTCGGCTGGCGCCTGGATTGGCCGCCCGAGCCGTGTCGTCGAAATCGGCCCGTTCAAGCCGCTCTTGCCCCCCGCCCGCCGGCGCGTCATGCTGACGGGCGTGGCCAAGCCCCTTGCCAAGCTCGTCGCCCTGCTCACTCCCAAACGCCGCTGGGCGCAGTTCAGCCTGGCCACGCTGTTGGCCGTGGTGGCCGTGCTCTGCGTGGCATTGAGCCAGGTCGTCGTTCCCGCCCAGAGACAGCGCCGCGCCGTGGTTGCCATTGAAGCGGTCAAGGGATTCGTCGACTACTTCGGATTCGGGGAACCCGACCCAAAGGCGAGTGAGGCATTCCCCAAGGCGTTCCTGCGACGCTGGCTGCCGCGGGACTACATTGATAACGTGCGACAGGTTCATCTCTACAACAGCCAGGTCACGGACG
>DATLQY010000973.1:0-18528 GCA_035534975.1 Pirellulales bacterium | reverse complement strand
GGTCCGCTCGCTGGTCGCCTACCTGGCCAGCCCGGTGCAAACACCTCTTTTGGCCACGGCCGACAGCGCGGCCGGTTTCTTCAACGGGCGCGACTTGAGCGGCTGGCAGGGCGGCGCCGAGCTGTGGCGGGTCGAGGAGGGTGAGATTGTCGGGCTCACGTCCGGGCTGGACCATAATGAGTTCTTGTGCGGTGAGCTGGCCGCGGGCGATTTCCGGCTCACGCTGAAAGTGAAACTGGCAAGAAACGAGGGAAACAGCGGCATTCAGTTCCGCAGTGAAACGGTGGGCGAGGGCGAAGTGAAAGGCTACCAGGCCGACATCGGGCCGGGCTGGTGGGGCAAGCTCTACGAGGAGCACGGCCGCGCGCTATTGTGGGACCGTTCGGGCGAGGCGCACGTCAAGCCGGGCGAGTGGAACGCGTACGAGATCGAAGCGATCGGCAGCCGCATTCGCACATCGATCAACGGCCGGACCTGCGTCGAGCTGGACGATCCCGACGGCGCCCGCAGCGGCATTTTCGCCTTCCAATTGCATTCCGGCGGGCCAACCGAGGTGCGGTTCAAAGAAATCAAGCTGGAGTTGATCGCGCCGCCGGATGCGACGGCGAAGGCAGGCGAGTAGATTCCACTGATGCCGACATTGAAGACACTATGGACGCTGAACGAGGACGTAGAAAAGGAGAAAGCCAACATGACCAAAACACTGCACGGCACGGTGCATGGTAAGACCATCGAGCTCGACGAAGACCTCGGCGTGGCCGAAGGGCAGAAAGTCGAAATCCACGTGCGCGTAATTCCTCCGTCGCCTCGGAAGCCGGGAGAGGGATTTCTTCGCACAGAAGGAGCGCTGGCTGGCGATACGGAGTGGGATGCAATCATGGATGAAATCCACCACGCCCGAAAACTGGAACGACGCTCTCAGATTCTCGATCCGGGGGAACCATGAACTTCCTTCTGGACACCGACACTTGTTCGGCCCATATGCGGCGTCCGGCGAAGTTAGCGCACCGTTTCATCCAATACACTGGCCAGCTTGCGATCTCAACCGTCACCCTGGCCGAGTTGTATGCCGGAGCTTACAAACACTCGCAGACGAATCGGCTGTTGGGCCTGATTGCCGACCTGCTTCAGGAGGTCCAAGTCGTTGATTTTGATTCGGTCTGTGCCGAGAAATTCGGGCAGGTGCGAGGTACGCTGCTGCAAAAAGGAATAACGGTTCCAACAACCGACTTGATGATCGCCGCGGCAGCCTTGGTACAAAACTTGACGCTGGTGACACACAATGTGGCAGATTTTCAACGCATCCCTGGTCTCCGGTTGGATGACTGGCTGACGCGATGAAATGGTCCAACTGACGGCAGTTGATTCACCATCAGAGGAGGTTCGGTGGATGCCGACTTGAATCAACTTGAACCGCTGCGATACGATCTCATCTCTCCCCAGAAGATCGTCTTCGGTTGGGGGCGCCGGCGCGAGGTGGGGAACCTGGCGGCAGCGCTGGGCCGCCGGGCGTTCGTCGTCGAAGGCTCGGGGACGTTGGCGGCTAACGGAACGCTTGCGGAAATTGCCGACCTGCTCGCGACGGCGGGCATGGAAGTGGTTCCGCTGGCGGCGATCTCGCGTGAGCCAGTGGTCGACGACGTCGATGCCGCGGTGGCCCGGCTGCGGGACCAGCGCGCGGGGCCGGGCGACGTGGTCGTCGTCGTCGGCGGCGGATCGGCGATCGACCTGGCGAAGGCCGCCGCGGCGCTGGCGACCAACCGCGACGGTGATTCGGTCAAAGACTACCTGGAAGGCGTGGGCCGGGGCTTCACGATCGTCGCGGCGCCATTGCCGCTGGTGGCCCTGCCGACGACCGGCGGGACGGGCACCGAAGCCACGAAGAACGCGGTGATCTCGTCGTTCGAGCCGCCCTTCAAGAAGAGCCTTCGCTCGGAGCTGATGGTTCCGCGGGTGGTCCTGGTCGATCCCGAATTGAGCGTCAGTGTGCCCCCGGCCACGACCGCCTGGACCGGCATGGACGCGATCACGCAACTGATCGAGAGCTCTATCTGCCGCTTCGCGCGGCCCATCCCGCAAGCGCTGGCGGTCGACGGTCTGCGCCGCGCGGTGCCGGCGATCGTCGAGGCGGTGCGAGATGGCACGTCGAGGCCGGCGCGGGAGTGCATGGCGCACGCGGCGCTGCTGTCGGGCATGGCCTTGGCGAACTCGGGCCTGGGGTTGGCGCACGGTGTGGCCGCGGCGCTCGGGGTCCACTCCCGCGTCGCCCACGGACTGGCCTGCGCCGTGATGTTGCCCGTGGCTCTGCGCGTCAATCGCCACGTCCGCCAACGCGAGCTGGCCGAGTTGGCCCGCGCCGTACTGGGCGGAAACTGGGCCAGCGACGCGCTGGCGGCGGGCGCGTTCATCGAAAAAATCGAACAACTGGGCGACGCCGTCGGCGTGCCACGCCGATTGAGGGAATTGGGCGTGCGCCGCGAACAGATTTCGGCAATCGTCGTCGGCTCGCGAGGCAACAGCATGAACGGCAACCCACGCGACGTGTCCGACGAGGAGTTGACGCGCTTGCTGGAGGAAATGCTGTGATCGTCGCGGCCGGACTCACACCCGCCTGGCAGCAGATCCTGCGCTTCGACTCGTTGGGCCTGGGCGAGGTCAACCGGGCCGTGGAGGCCCATTGGTGCGCCTCGGGCAAAGTCTTCAACGTCGGAATCGCCTTGAGCCGGCTCGGCGCCGAATGCCGGTTGATCAGCCCGATCGGCCAGGACGTCGCCGAGCGCGTTCTGCGCGAGTTCGAAAACCTGGGCGTGCGGTCGCGGTTGATCAGGCACACCGAGCCGACGCGGGTTTGCACCACGCTCTTGGAGTCGGCGACCGGCACGGTCACGGAGTTGGTCGAAAACGCCCGGCCGCTCGCGACTGAGTTTCTGGGCCAGTTCGTCGCCGCGTGGGCTGACGAGTGCGCCAACGCCGACGTCGTCGTGCTCAGCGGCTCACTGCCGGAAGGAACTCCGACGACGTTGTACCGCGATTTGTTGCGGACGACGCGCTCGCGGGCGGTGCTCGACGCGCGGGGACCCGAATTGCTCGCCGCGTTGGAATGCCGGCCGTTTCTGGTCAAGCCGAACCGTGAGGAGTTGGTCCGGACGTTGGGTCGGCCCTTGGATGATGACCAGGCGCTGGTGGCCGGGATGCGCGAGCTCAACGAGCGCGGCGCCGAGTGGGTGGTGGTCACTGAAGGCAAGCGGGCGGTGTGGGCAAGTTCGCGCGAGGGCGAATGGCGGTTGCAGCCGTTGTCTTTACCGCGGGTGATCAACCCGATCGGCTGTGGTGATTGTCTGGCCGCGGGCATTGCTTGGGCCATATCGGAAGGATGCGAACCGCTCGAGTGCATCCGCGTCGGCATGGCCGCCGCGGCCCAGAACGCGGGTGCCTTGCTGCCTGGCCGGTTGGACCCGGCCGACGCATTGGGCGGGGCACGGCGAGTTCAGGTGGAAAAACTGTAAAGGCGGACGGTGATCCTCCCATCGGGCGTGCCGGCTCCGACGAACTCGCTGGAAATGCAGCGTCATGAAGCTGGCTAGGCTCTCGGCACGAGTCGGCAGTTGTCACCGGGATTCGTCATGGCGGTGGGGCGACGGGTACACGGCGCGCATGCCGTTCAAGAGTAACGCAGGTGTTGGTTGGCGGGCCCGCGCCGTCATGGCGCCGTCCAACTCATCGCGGGCGGGAAGGTGCCGGACGTTCCTTGGCGCAGCCGCGCGCCGCCGACGTTACCGCGCGCTCTTGGGAAGTCATCTCCGGCGGCGGTCGTGAAACCGCGCGACCGCCCGCGGCAAAAACTCCTGGTGCTCCATCGACGATCGCACCACCGCCCACAGGGCACCGTCAGCACCGGGGGAACGAAGGAGTGTGGCGCGGCAATGACCCGCCCCGCCGGGCGCAGTCGGCGCGGTTTCCAATGGACCGTCGATGGCTGCTTCCTCTGGGGGTCGTGGAGACGCAGGAGTTTTTGCCATGGGCGTAACTCTCCGACGCCTGCCTACGTCGACCTTGCTGTTGCGGCACCAGAAGAAGCGCCGTTCCAGACCAATGCATCCTAGTTGTCGCCATCCGTTCCACCGTTGGCCCAAGAACGACCAAACCGATGGTTCGTGGCGGCACAGCGGCCGACTGTGAGGCAGTTCTCTTGTCCGGCGAGGCACTTGGCACATGCTTTGCACTAGAGACATTCCATAACGGACGTCGAGACGGCGGCAACGACCTGCGGCGCGACGGGACCGTCGATCAAGATCATCACTTCGAGCGGGGAACTACCCATGAGAATTCGCGGCACCGTATTCAGAGCGACCGTATTCAAAGCGACCGTATTCCTGACGGCGGTATTATCTTTCTTGACGGTCCAGCATGGGCTGTCGGCGGCGACTGACGAACGCAAAGCGGAAAAAGGGAGTCAAGGGACTGCCGACGAATTTCAGGCGGAAATCAAGAAACTCGGCGGCTTCGTCCACCGCGACAAGCAGCAGCCAGGAAACCCGGTCGTGGCCGTCGATCTACGTGGTCCGCAAGTCACTGACGCCGCGCTGGAGATGCTCGCCGGCCAGAAGGACTTGGAAACGCTGGTCCTGGTCGGCGCCAAAGTCACCGACAAGGGACTCGAACACCTGGCAAAACTCGACAAGCTCAAATCGCTCGATCTCGTGGGCCACGAGATCAGCGACGATGGCTTGGCATCACTCAAGAAACTGAAGCACGTCCAAACCTTGGTGCTCAACGCGCCCAGGGTCACCGACGACGGTTTGAAGCCGTTGGCCGGCATGTCGGACTTGGAGGCGCTGCACATCCATGGCACCCAGGTTACCGGCGCGGGACTCTCGTCGCTGGCGAGTCTTACCAAACTCGAAGCCGTCGACCTGCGCGGCGCGCGGCTCAGCGACGACGGCCTGGCGGCACTCGTCGAGTTGCCCGCGCTCACGACGCTCGTGATCGAAGGCAGCCACATCAGCGACGCCGGACTGGCGCACGTCGGTTCGCTTACCAAGCTCGAACACCTGGTGCTCGCCAGCGGAAAAATCACCGATGCGGGGGTCGCTTCGTTGGCCGATTTGACCAGCCTGCAAACCCTGTCGCTGAGGGACCACCATATCAGCGACAAGGGGCTGGCCCATTTGAAAGGCTTGAAGCAGCTCGATACGCTGATCGTTTCCGGCTCGCAGATCACCGACGCGGGCATCAAGCAACTCACCGAGCTGACCAAACTCGAGACCTTGTCGCTCGACGGCACGCAGGTTACCGACGCCGGCCTGGAACACGTCAAAGGCTTCCAGCACCTCGTGTCGCTGCACATCAGCGGCCCGCACGTGACCGACGCCGGTTTGCAACACCTTGCCGGCTTGCGCGATCTGCGCGATCTCAACCTGGCCCAGGGCCACGTGACCGACAAGGGCCTGGAAAAGATCCATGGCTTGTCGAACTTGCGGTCGTTGGCGCTGGGCGCCGACGTGACCGACGAGGGGCTGGCGCACCTGGACGGTTTGACGAAACTCGAAGCCCTTAATCTGAGCCATAGCCAAGTAAGCGACGCCGGCCTGAACCGCTTGGGCAAATTGCCCGGCCTCAAGCACTTGGACTTGAGTCATACGCAAGTTACCGATGCCGGACTCAAACAGTTGCAACGGCTTTCCAAGTTGGAATCGCTTGACCTGGCCGGAGCGCCGGTGTCCGAGGCGGGAGTCGAAAAGCTGCAGAAAGCCCTTCCCAACCTTCACATTTACTTCTGAGTAGGAGCCCATCATGTGTCATCGACTTCGAACGTGCGTCTTGATCTCCGTGGGGGTGGCCGGCTGGCTGGCCCTCACGCCCGCCCCGGCTGAGGCCCAGCGCGGCAGGGCGATCGCGTACGCGGCCGCCAACAGTTACTTGGGCGGCGGATATGGCTATGGCGGTTATGGTTATCCGGGGGGCTACGGCTACCCACGCTACTACGGCGGGTACAACACAGTGTACGGCAACGGCTTGGGATACGGCGGTGGCTACATGAGCGGTTACGGAGCCGCCTACCCGATCTACGGGTACAACAACGGCGGCTACGGCTACGGTTACGGCGGCGGTTATCCGGCCTTCGGTTACGGCGTTCGCCGCGGCGCGTTCGGTCGCGCGATGGCTTATGGCTACTAGCCACGATAACCCCTCCCTTTCGAACCATTACCTTTAACTCCGAGTAAAGGAGCCTAATCATGTGTCATCGACTTCAAACGTGCGTCTTGATCTCCGCGGTGGTGGCCGGATGGCTAGCCCTGGCGCCCGCCACGGCTGAGGCGCAGCGCGGCAGGGCGGTCGCCAACGCGGCCGCGAACCATACCATGGGCAGCGGCTATGGCTATGGCGGAACTGGACCTCGGGGAGGCCTGGGCCACCACGCGTACTATGGCGGGTATACCACGGCCTTTGGAAACGGTTACGGCAACGGTAGCCCCTGGAACGACGGTTACATCAACAGTTATCCGAGGTTTGGCTACAACAACGGCGGCTATGGCTACGGTTACGGCGGCCACGGTCGTTACAACTTCGGCTTTTGAAGCGTCGAGAACATTCACGGTGGTGGGGCAGAGCCTAAGCGATGCCCCGGTCGCTATTTAGTCGGGGCATCGCTTAGGCTCTGCCTGGGTCACCGATTTCGCTCCGCACGTAGAACGGAATTCATTCCGTTAGAAGGCGGGATAACGGAATGAATTCCTTTCTACGATGCAGGAACAGATTCGCCCGAACTCAAAAGCCCAAACCTTCAAGTTACACGGGGCGCGAACGCCACACCTTGCATTCTCGACTTCAGGCGATAGAATCTGAACTTTGCCAGGAGAGGTGCCGGTGGTTGTTCACGCGATCAAAGCGCGATTCGAACGACTAGGTTCCTGGCGATTGGGTTCCTTGCGACTGGGACCTTGGCGGCTGGGGAGCAATGGCGACGGGCCGCCCCAAAACAGGGCGGACGAACAACCATTGCGCGCGGAGTTGTTCAGCCTCGACCAACTCGAGCGGCACGCCAAAGCCTTGGCGGCATCGCACCAGCTTGCCACCGGCCGGATCCCCGACAAGCTCATTCCTCGCCTCGACGACAACGAGCGAGTGCTGGTCGAGACCTACCACCTCGTCACCACGGCCGTCAAGCGAAACCGGCGGATCGCGCCTGCGGCGGAGTGGCTGCTCGACAATTTCTATCTGATCGAAGAGCAGATCCGAACGGCCCGGCGGCACCTGCCGCGCGCGTACAACCGCGAGCTGCCGCGGCTGGCCGGCGGAGCGGCGGCGGGCTGCCCGAGAGTCTACGGTATCGCCCTGGAGCTGATCGCGCACGTCGACGGACGGGTGGATCGCGGCGGCCTCGACGGCTTCATCGCGGCCTACCAGGCGGTTGAGCCCCTGAAGCTCGGTGAGCTTTGGGCGGTGCCGATCATGCTGCGGCTGGCGCTGATCGAAAACTTGCGCCGCGTGGCGGCACGGGTGGCCACGGGCCGATGCGATCAAGACCTGGCCGACGACTGGGCGGAGCGGATGGTGCGGGTGGTCGAACAGAACCCGACCGACCTGGTGCTGGTGCTGGCCGACATGGCGCGCGCGAACCCGCCGCTTTCGGGCGCGTTCCTCGCGGAACTCACCCGGCACCTGCAGGGGCAAAGCCCGCACTTCGCCTTCGCCAACAGTTGGTTGGAGCACCGGCTCTCGGAGCAAGGGCTGACGACCGAGCGGCTGGTCCTGGCCGAGGGACAGGCGCAGGCCGCCGACCAGGTCTCGATGGGCAACAGCATCACCAGCCTGCGTTTTCTCAGCTCGAACGACTGGCGGACGTTCGTCGAAAACCACAGCCTGGTCGAACAGACCCTGCGGGAAGACCCGGCGCGTGTCTACGCCCGCATGGACTTCGCGACTCGCGACCGCTGCCGTCACGGAGTGGAGGAGATCGCCAAGCGGAGCCCGGCTTCGGAGTACGACGTCGCCCGCAAGGCGATTCAACTCGCCCAGGCCGCGGCGGCGGCCGCGTCCGACGATCGGACGGCGCATGTCGGCTTTTACCTCATCGGCCGGGGGCGCGTCGCTTTGGAGCGCGGCGTGAAAATGCGGCGGTCGCCACGGACCGTGGCGGCCAGGCTCGGCCGGCGCTTTCCGCTATTCTTCTACATCTGTGGCGCGTCGTTGCTCACGGCCGGGGCGATGGCGGCCTTCGTCGACGCCTCCGGCTTGCAAGCGGGCGTGCTGCTCGGATTGCTCGCCATCCCGGCCCTGTGGTGCGCGGCGCATTTGGGAATTGGCGTCACGAACTGGCTGGCGACCCTGTTCGTACCCCCGCGGCCGCTGCCTCGGCTGGACTTCAGCGACGGAATTCCGCCGGAGCACCGCACGATGGTCGTCGTGCCGACCATGCTCTCCAGCGCCGAAGGGGTGACGGACCTCTTGGAAGGTCTCGAGGTCCGGTACCTTGCCAACCGCGACGACAGCCTGCACTTCGCGCTGTTGACCGATTTCGAGGACGCGCCGCTGGAAGTCATGCCGGCCGACGCCGAGCTCGTGCGCCTGGCGCGGGAAGGCATCGAACAGCTCAACCAGAAGTACGAGCGGCAGCGGCCCGACATTTTCTTCCTTTTCCATCGTCCGCGGCGATGGAACGCCCAGCAAGGCGAGTGGATCGGTTACGAACGAAAGCGTGGAAAACTGGCGGAATTCAATTCGTTCGTGCGCGGCGGCGCTCGCGACCGGTTCTCGGACATCGTCGGCGAGACGATCGTGCTGCCGGGGGTGCGGTACGTCATCACGCTCGACACCGACACGCAATTGCCTCGCGACTCGGCGAGGAAGATGGTCGGGGCGATGGCCCACCCGCTCAACCGACCCGTGTTCGACGCCAAGCACTGCCGCGTCGTCGAGGGTTACGGCATCCTGCAGCCGCGCGTCGGCGTGAGCCTGCCCAGCTCCCAGCGGTCGTGGTTCGTGCGTCTGTTCGCGGGGGACGCGGGGATCGACCCCTACACTCGGGTCGTGTCCGACGTTTACCAGGATCTGTTCGGCGAAGGGTCGTTCGTCGGCAAAGGCATCTACGACGTCGACGCCTTCGCCAAGAGCTGCGAAGGCTTTCCCGAGAACGCCATTTTGAGCCACGACCTCCTGGAAAGCGCCCATGCCCGCTCAGCGCTGCTCAGCGACGTCGAGCTGTTTGAGGAATACCCGTCACGCTACCCATCCGACGTTAGCCGGCGCCACCGTTGGATCCGCGGCGACTGGCAGATCGCGTGGTGGCTGCTGCCCTGGGTCCCCAGGTTCGGCGCCAAGCGGGCCGAGAACCCGATCTCGCCGCTTTCGTGGTGGAAGATCTTCGATAATTTCCGGCGGAGCCTCGTACCGCCGGCGGCGCTGGCGCTACTGTCGTGCGGTTGGCTACTGGCCGGCCCGCTGTTGGGAATGGCTGTGACCATCCTCGTACTGGCGGTGCTCGGCACGGTACCCTTGATGTCGGTGCTGGCCGAGCTGGTTCGCAAGCCCGCCGATTTGCCGTTGGCGACGCACCTTCGGACGACGGCCGGCGCGCTGGGAAAGCAAGCGGCGCAGGTGCTGTTCGCGCTGGTCTTCCTCCCCTATGACGCGTACATCAGCCTCGACGCGATCGCGCGGACCTTGGCGCGGATGGTGTGGACGAAACGGAAGCTGTTGGAGTGGAAAACCGCCAGCAGCGCCGAGCGCAGCGCCCCGGCCGATTTGCCGGGTTTCTTTCGGTCGATGTGCGTGGCGCCGGCGGTTGCCGTCGCGACGACTTTCCTTTTGGTCTTGTTCAAGGGCGATATGCTGCCGACCGCGGGACCCTTCGTGGTGTTATGGTTCATTTCGCCCGGCCTCGCCTGGTGGCTCAGCCGGCCGCTGGCCCCGCCGCCGGTCCGCCTTTCCGACCAGCAGCGCGTGTTTCTGGAAAAGCTCGCCCGGTTGACGTGGCGGTATTTCGAAGTTTTCGTCAACGAGCAGGAGAACTGGCTCCCGCCCGACAATTTTCAGGAGCAGCCGGCGCCGGCTATCGCGTCGCGCACCAGCCCGACCAACATTGGCATGGCAATCCTGGCCGATCTGGCCGCCCATGACTTTGGCTATTGTTCCGTCGGCCGATTGCTCGACCGTACGCAAAAGACGTTCGACTCCTTGGCCCGGATGGAACGCTACCGGGGTCATTTCTACAACTGGTACGACACGCGTTCGCTGCAGGCGCTGCGACCGCAATACGTCTCGACGGTGGACAGCGGGAACCTTGTCGGGGACTTGCTGGTATTTCGCAGCGGATTGCTGGAGTTGGTCGACGCCCAAGTTTTGCCGCCCCGGGTGTTTGGTGGACTGTGCGACACGGCCCGAGTGCTATTGGACGTGGCCCGCGGGGTCCATCGGACGCAAAATGAGGACCGTGCCCTGCCGCCGGTGCCGGCGGAAGTGGTACGCAAGATCGAGCGACTCCTCGACGATCTGGTGGAACACCGGCCGTCCACGTTGGGTGCCTCAGCGGCGATGTTGTCGAGGCTGGCGGTGGTGGCGGCCGAGATTTCGGCGGAAGTGGAGGCCGACAAGGAACTTGAGGGATGGGCCCAGGCCTTCCAGCGTTCGTGCGTCGACCACCGCGACGACTTGTTGCAATTGGCTCCCTGGGTGGAGCTGCCACCGTTTCCCGAAGACGGTCAGGGCAATGGTTTGCCGGAGCGGCAACGGCAACTCGACGAGTTGCGACAGCTCTTGGCGCGGCTCCAGGAGACTCTCAGCCTTCGTGAGGTCGCGCGTTTGCCCTCGTCGCTGCTGCCCGCGTTGGAGGCGATCGTGACCTCGGTAGCGGAACTCGTGAGAGTTCCGACTGCCGCCCCAACTCCCGGAATTCTCACGAATTCCGCTACGGATGTCGAAGGTGCCCCGATGACCGGAATTCCCACGAATTCCATCACGGGCGGCGCGCGCCTGACCGACTGGTTTGGGCAGTTCCGCCGCGCGATCGCCGGCGCGTCGCAGCGTGCCGTCGAAAGAATCAAGTTGCTCGATCAACTTGCGGAAACGTGCCGGGAACTGGCGGACGTCGATTTCTCGTTCCTCTTCGACGAGTCGCGCGACTTGTTTGCGATCGGGTACAATGTCGACGAACGGCGCCTCGACGGCAGCTTCTACGATCTGCTGGCGTCCGAGGCGCGCCTGGCAAGCTACGTGGCGATCGCCCAGGGACAGGTCGGCCAGGAACATTGGTTCGCGCTGGGCCGGATGCTCACCACGACCGCCGGAGCGCCGGCCCTTTTGAGTTGGAGCGGCTCGATGTTCGAGTACGTGATGCCGCTCTTAGTGATGCCCAGCTACGAGAACACGATCCTCGACCGGACCTACAAGGCCGTGGTCCGCCGTCAGATCAACTACGGCCGCCAACGCGGGGTACCTTGGGGTATCTCGGAGTCGGGATACAACACGGTCGATCCGCACATGAATTACCAGTACCGGGCATTCGGAGTGCCGGGACTGGGGCTCAAGCGCGGGCTGGCCGAGGACCTGGTGATTGCGCCGTATGCCTGTACCCTGGCCTTGATGGTGGACCCATTGGCGGCGTGCAGCAACCTCCAACAGTTGGCCGCCGACGGATTCGAAGGGGCTTACGGCATGTACGAGGCCATCGACTTTACGCCCGCACGGCTGCCGCGGGGCGCGAAACGCGTGATCGTCAGGCAGTTCATGGCCCACCACCAGGGAATGGGACTGCTGTCGCTGGCGTACCTGTTGTTGGACAAGCCGATGCAGCGCCGTTTCGAGTCCGATCCGGTGTTGCGCGCCGCCGACTTGCTGCTGCACGAGCGCGTGCCCAAGGCCAGCGCCCCGGTATTTCCGCACGTCGCGGAAGCTGGCGCCACGCGCCCCGTGTCGGCCGAGGAACAGGGGACGATGCGGATCTTCACCGACCCGGGCGGGGCCACTCCGGAAGTCAACCTGCTTTCCAATGGCCGGTACCACGTGATGATTACCAGCGCGGGGGGTGGCTACAGCCGCTGGCGCGATCTCGCGGTGACGCGCTGGCGCGAAGACCCCACTCGCGACGCCTGGGGGTCGTTTTGCTACCTGCGCGATCTCGAGAGCGGCACGGTCTGGTCGACGGCGTGGCAACCGACGCTCACGTTCACGAAGCGCTACCAGGCGATCTTCAGCCAGGGCCGCGCCGAGTTCCGCCGGCGCGACGACCGGATCGACACGTACACGGAAATCAGTGTTTCGCCCGAGGACGACGTCGAGCTGCGGAGGATCACGCTCACGAACCGGTCCGAATCGCCCAGGACCATCGAGGTGACCAGTTACGCCGAGGTGGTGTTGGCCCCGCCGGGCCACGATCTGGCCCATCCGGCGTTCAGCAATCTGTTCGTCCAGACGGAGCTCGTACGCGACCGGCAGGCAATCCTCTGCACTCGCCGGCCGCGTTCGGCCGACGAGAGGCCGCCGTGGCTGGTGCATTTGATGACGGTCCGTGGCACGACCCTTGGCGAGGCCTCATTCGAGACGGACCGCATGAAATTCATCGGACGAGGCAGGACCCTGGCCTCTCCGCTGGCGATGGAACGTCGCGCGGAGCTATCCGACAGCCAGGGACCGGTACTCGATCCGGTGGTCTGCATCCGCCATGTCATTTTGCTCCAGCCGAACGAGACGGCGCGGCTCGACATGGTTACCGGCGTCGCCGAGACGCGCGAGGCCGTCACGGCCATGATGGACAAGTACCACGACCCCCACCTGGCGGACCGGGTCTTCGACCTCGCCTGGACCCACAGCCACATTCTGCTCCAGCAGCTCAACGCCACGGAGGCCGACGCCCAGGCCTACGGCCGGCTGGCGGGGTCGGTGATCTATGCATCGTCCCTGCGGCGAGCCAAGGCCGCCGTCCTCGTGCGCAACCGGCGCGGCCAATCGGGCCTTTGGGGTTATGGAATCTCGGGGGACCTGCCGATCGTGCTGGTGCGCATTCGCGATCGCGGCCGAATCGAGCTGGTGCGCCAGGCCCTGCAGGCGCACGCCTATTGGCGGATGAAAGGGGTCGCGGTCGACCTGGTCGTTTGGAACGAGGATGACTCGGTCTACCGCCAGTTGATGCAAGACACGATCATGGACCTCATCGCCGCCAGTCCGGAAGCGACGTTGGTCGACAAGCCGGGGGGAATTTTCGTCCGCCGCGGCGAGCAAATGTCGGAAGAGGACCGGGCCCTGTTGCAAACCGTCGCGCGCGTGATCCTGTTGGACGACGCCGGGACATTGAGCGAGCAGGTGGAGCGCCGCGGCCTGGGCGAGGTTTCGGTCGCCCCGCTCAAGCCGCTGCCGCGCCGCCGGAGCGATCCCACGCCGGCGGCCGGAGTCCCCCAGCGCGACCTGGCGTTCTTCAATTCTCTGGGGGGCTTCAGCCGCGACGGACGCGAGTACGTCACGCTCCTCGGCCCGGGGCAAACCACGCCCGCTCCCTGGGTCAACGTCATCGCCAACTCGCAGTTCGGCACCGTCGTCTCCGAGAGTGGGAGCGTTTACACCTGGTCGGAAAACAGCCACGAGTTCAGGCTGACTCCCTGGTACGACGATCCCGTCACCGATACCAGCGGCGAGGCAATCTACATTCGCGACGAGGAGAGCGGCCGTTTCTGGTCGCCCTCGCCTCTTCCGGCGCGCGGAGAAATGCCCTACACCGCCCGTCATGGGTTCGGGTACACGATCTTCGAATACGCCGAAGATGGCATCAACTGCGAGCTCTGCCTGTTCGTCGCCGTGGATGAACCCGTCAAGTTCGCGCGGCTGCGGATCACCAACCGCTCGGGCCGGCCACGCCGGCTGTCCGTCACCGGTTATTGGGAATGGGTGCTTGGCGAACTGCGCGACAGGACCCTGCTGCACGTGGTCACCGAGGTGGATCCGGTCACCGGCGCGATCTTCGCGCGCAACGCCTTCAGCCCGGAATTCGCCGATCGGATCGTGTTCGTCGATTCCAGCGAGACAGCGCGGACCGTGACCGGCGACCGCAGGGAGTTCCTGGGCCGCAATGGCGCGGCGGCGAACCCCGCGGCGATGCGGCGAGTACGATTGTCGGGCCGAGTCGGCGCGGGACTCGATCCGTGCGCGGCGGTGCAGGTCCCGCTTGAACTTGACGATGGGGAGGAAAAGGTTGTCGTGTTCATCCTCGGCTGCGCCAGGGACGATGACCACGCGCGGCACCTCACGCAGCGGTTTCGGGGGACGGGCGGCGCCCAACGGGCCCTGGAGGGCGTATGGCACTACTGGAGCCGCGCGCTGGGCACGGTGTACTGGGAAACCCCTGACCCGGCCGTCAACTTCCTGGCCAATGGTTGGCTCATCTACCAGGTCCTTTCGTGCCGGATGTGGGGCCGCACGGGCTTCTATCAGTCGGGCGGCGCGTTTGGCTTCCGCGACCAGTTACAGGACGCAATGGCCGTCATGCATGCCGAACCCGGCGCGCTGCGCGAACACCTGCTCCGCGCCGCCGCGCGCCAGTTTCACGAAGGCGACGTGCAGCACTGGTGGCACCCGCCGGTGGGCCGCGGGGTGCGCACGCACTTTTCCGACGACTACCTCTGGCTGCCGTACGCCACCTGCCGCTACGTCGCGGCGACCGGCGATACCGGCGTCTTGGACGAACGCGTGCCGTTCCTCAACGGGCGCCCGGTGCGGCCGGAGGAAGAGTCGTACTACGATCTGCCGCTGGTCTCCGTCGACGTCGCGACGCTCTACGAGCACTGCGTCCGCGCCGTCGACAACGGCCTGCGCTTCGGGGCGCACGGCCTGCCGTTGATGGGCTGCGGCGACTGGAACGACGGAATGAACCTCGTCGGAGCGCACGGCCAAGGCGAGAGCGTCTGGCTGGCCTTCTTTCTCTACGACGTGCTGACGCAGTTCGCCGCGCTGGCCCGCCGGCGCGGCGACGCCGCGCTGGCCGACAGGTACACGATCGAAGCCGGCCGCCTGCGGGGCAACATCGAAGAGCACGCCTGGGACGGCGATTGGTACCGCCGCGCCTATTTCGACGACGGATCGCCGCTCGGATCGGCTTCGAATCCCGAGTGCCAGATCGACTCGATTGCGCAAAGCTGGTCGGTCCTTTCCGGGGCGGGCACGCGCGACCGCTCGCTGAGGGCGATGAACAGCGTCGACCGCCTCCTGGTCCGCCGCGACGCCCGGCTGATCCAACTCCTCGAACCGCCGTTCGACAAGTCACCTTTGAACCCGGGGTACATCAAGGGGTACGTTCCCGGTGTGAGGGAGAACGGCGGACAGTACACCCACGCGGCCGTGTGGACGGTGATGGCGCTGGCGGCGATGGGCGATTCCCGCCGGGCATGGGAGCTGTTCGCGCTGATCAACCCGGTGACGCATGCCGCCACCGCCCAGGGGGTCGCCACGTACCGGGTCGAGCCCTATGTCGTGGCGGCCGACGTCTACGCCGTCGCGCCCCACACCGGCCGCGGCGGATGGACATGGTACACCGGCTCCGCCGGCTGGATGTACCGCCTGATCACGGAATCGCTATTGGGGTTGCAGTTGGACGTCGACAAGCTTCGCTTCGCGCCCTGCCTTCCTCAAAGTTGGCCATCCTTCAAGCTCCACTACCGTTACCGCGAGACCTACTATCACATCACGATTCGAAACGGCGGCAATGGGCTCTCCGTCGAGCGCGTCGTGATCGACGGCCGCGAAGAACCCGAAAGGTTCGTACCCCTCGTCGACGACCGGCGCGACCATCACGTGGAGATCGACGTAGGAACGGCGAACGTTGTAGACGCCGCCGGCAACGGGCATGCGGCAATCGAAGGCGCGGTCGGCGTGAACAGGCCGCTATAAAGTACAACGACCCGCTCAAAGGCTAGGACCGTCGTATTGGGTTCTGTAGGGGACGCCCTCTCACGGCGCGCTGGGATTCCGTGTTCTGCCGGATGAAGTCGCACCAACTCCTCGGAACGCCGCGGAGGGCGTTCCCTACAGAGATCGTCCCATCTTCGCACCTGTACCCCCTGTCGGCGACCGCGGTAATGTGCTATAGTTCAGGTGGTTGGTTCGACGAAGCGATTTGCAAGTTCCGGTTCTTCTGGAATCCGTTCGCTGCCTTTCCTCGCCTTTCCCACTTGGCGGGCCACCAGTCTGGTCCCTTCAATCCGACCCGGAAAAGCACCGGGTAGGCCATGCCTTTTCAAGGAGTCGATTGGTGAGCAAGAAATTGTACGTCGGTAACCTGGGATTCAACGTCTCCTCCGCCGCTCTGGAAGGAATGTTTGCACCGTTCGGCAACGTGCGTAGCGCGCAGGTGGTGATGGACCGCGAAACAGGGCAGAGCAAAGGTTTCGGGTTCGTGGAAATGGCCGACGACGCGGCCGCCGGCGCCGCCATGCAGGCGCTGAATGACAAAGACCATGACGGCCGTCGCTTGACGGTCAACGAAGCACGGCCGCGCGAGGAACGCAAAGGCGCGGGTGGCGGTCGAGGCGGACATGGGCGCCGCTATTAAACCGCAATGGACAACAAAAAATCCACGCCGCTTGCGGTGCATGAGAACAAACCCGGGCGCGTGTGCTCCGTGTGCGGCACGGCGACCTACTCCCGTGGCGGAATTCACCCGCAGTGCGCCCAGGCACAGGCTGAGGCCTCGCGCATCGAGCTCTTCAAGGCGAGGAAGAAGGTCGAGGAGCCGAAAAAGAACGACGCCCATCGGAGCGTACTCAGCCCTTGGCAAAAACTCTGCCCGAAATGCCGCGCGGTGTTGCACACCCGCAAGGTGACCTGCGAGTGCGGCCATCGGTTCGGATCGGGTACGTAGGCCCGTCCGATCAGCATCGATATTGTGACAAGTGCTTCGACGAGCGACGACTTTTGGGCGGCTGCCGATCACCCATGCGCTTGGGGGTGCTGCGAGTCCATGGCGCGCCGTTGCACGTCGGTCTCAATCACCCCGAACGCGGCTTCGTGCCGCTCGAGCGTCATCTGCAAAGCGTGCAGCATCCGCTTGGCGGTGAAAAAGTTCGTGACGATTCGCTGCGTGACGACGATCGGCTCAGGCGAATACTGGAACGGACTTGGGTTCGTGCCGAAGTCGATAATCAATTCCTCCGGTGTGCCCGTCACGCGGCAGAAGTTGGAATAGGACGCGATCAAGTGCGAGTCGTCGACCTTCGTGACTTGCGGCGTGGCGACGGGCGGGACGGCGGTGACGGGGGGCGACGACCTCAAGTCAGTGGACATGGGAACCTCCTGGGAGTGCTGGCTTGTGAACGGCCCAGGCGAAAGTGCGCTGGGCGGGGAAGGGGCGATGCGGCCGCGTCGCTGAATGCCAGTCAGAGAGGTGGTGGATCAACCAATCCACCATCCATGTTAGCGCCTCGTCGCCCAGCGTCAAGGGGCGCCCAAGGCCGGGGGCGGGCCTTTGCCCAGGAAAGCCGCCGCGTTCCGCGTGCCCACGTTTTCCCGCATGCTGGTGATGATGATGTTTCCCTTACGGCCGTCATCCAAAGCGAGCGTAAAGGCGCCTGGGGCGATCGAGATGTCCAGGGGCAGCTTCAATTCGCCGCGCCAGTTGCCGAGTTGGCCATTGCCGCCGGGCATGACTTCCATCGTGCCGATGACCCCGACGGTGATCTGTCCGTCTTTGTCCGTTACCTTGCCGCTGATGCGTTCGATTTCTTCGTCCTCTCTAGGCTTTCCGACGATGGAACCCCCGTGAATGTCACATTCTCCGCGACGTGAAGTATAGCACTTATGCGTGGCTTCGGATATGGCCGTGGTACATCGCGCCTGACTTTGCTCGCATCGGTAACGTCTACTTCGACGGGGCTTCCTTCAGCTTCTGGAGCACCTCATCCAGGTTGAAGCTGGCCGCTTTCTGCCGCTGCGGGTACTCCTTGAAGGTCAACAGGAACTTGCCCACATAGTCCTGGGCCGGAACCAACAGGAAGACGTGGTCGATCAGCCAGTCGTAGTAAGTGTTCGAAGTGATATCGGCCCGCTCGTAAGGGTCGAGCCGGAGGTTGAATATCTTCGGCACGCGCAGCGTGGTGAAAGGCTCGGCCCAAATCCGTAACGTTCCGGGGGCGCGCTGTTCCATGAACACGAACTTCCAGTTGTCGTACCGCAGGCCGGTGAGCTGCTGGTCATCGTTGCAGTAGAGGAACGATTCGCGCGGGCTTTTGTCCGCATTCCCGGTCAGGTAAGGTATGAGGTTGTATCCGTCGGGGTGGACCTTGTAGGTCATGTCCCCGACCTTGTAGCCCTTGAGCAACTTCTGCGTGACCTCTGCATCCCCGGCCACTGCCAAGAGGGTCGGCAGCCAGTCGTGGTGGCCGCAGATCTGGTTCGACACGCTGCCCGGCTCGATCTTGCCCGGCCAGCGGACCATGCACGGCACGCGGTAGGCCCCCTCCCAGTTCGAGTTCTTCTCGTTGCGGAACGGCGTCATGGCCCCATCCGGCCAACTGTTCATGTGCGGGCCGTTGTCGGTGCTGTACATGACGA
>DATLQY010000972.1:0-2765 GCA_035534975.1 Pirellulales bacterium | reverse complement strand
GATCACTTGCGTCCAGGCATTTTGCCGCTTGGCAAACCGCAGCATTTCCAGGCCATCGGTTCCGGGCATTTCCAGATCGGAAATCAGGATGTCGCAACAATTCCTCTCCAGCCAATCGCGGGCGTCGGCCGGGTCGGTCAGGCCGACGGCAACCATCTTGTCGGCCAGGTTGTGCTCGACCACGTGGGTCAAGAGCCGCACCATGCTTCGGTCGTCGTCGAGGATCAGCACATTCAACTTGCGGGCCATCGAATGGGCCATGGCGGCGACTCCTGAAACTTGAAAAGGCGAGACTTGATTCCCGCAGAGCGCGGCAGACGCCTCAATGCGGTACGATGAATTCTAGCTCATGAGTCGTGTCATTTGTCCCTCGTGATTGGTCATTGGTTCTGTCTGGGGCCTCTTGCTTCATCTTTCATCCTTCATCCTTAATCCTTCCACCACGATCCCCACAACCCTTTTGACGAAACGGTTGCTCGCGCTGGTTGTACGGAGTATACCGAGAACAGCGGCCCGCCCTTCGCCCGACACCGCCGGCAACCGCCCTAAGCCCTTGAACTTCAAACGATTGCGCCCGACGCCGAAACTCGCTGGGGATTTGCGTTGTGACCGCCGCGGTGCCTAGCGGCAACTAAGCTTGTAGCGAGGGCGCGACGGGCGGTTCGTGCCGGGGAGGTCTGGTGAATCATCGGTGTTAGTCGATTGGCAGGGCGCACAGGTGTGGACACGGTCTTGGAACTCACCGAGCGATCCGATGGGGGTTTGGCCGACGAGGAGTTGGCCGCGGAAGCTGCCCGCGAGGGCTCCGATGGTCCAGCTTTCGTTGCGCTTGTCGGGCGTTTCCGCGAGCGCGTCTGGCGTATATGCCACCGCCTGCTGGGAAACGTCGAAGACGCGCAGGACGCGGCCCAAGAAGTCTTCGTGCGGTTGTTCCTGAACCGTGCCAAGTTCGACGGTCGCTCGAAATACTCGACCTGGGTCCACGGCGTGGCCGTGCGAACCTGTCTCACCCTGCGCCGCGGACGCGGCCGGCGCCGCCGCCACGAGGACACCGCCGGCGACGCGACGGTCGCCTCCCAAGCGCGTGAAACCCACGCCGCGCAGCCGGGGCTGTCCCTCGACCTGGCGCGGATGCTGGGCACGCTCGGCGAGGAAGATCGGGCGTTGGTGATCCTCAAGTACGCTGAAAACTACAGTTTCGACGAGCTGGCCGAGATTTTCGGACTCTCGTTGAGCGCCTGCAAGATGCGAGTCAGCCGTGCCCGCGAAAAAATCCAACGCGAATTCGGCGACGTCATGTGACCCGCGGCTCGCCGCCGGCAACAAAGCTAGTGGAGAAACGAACCATGCAAGACCTTTGGGAAACCTTGTCCGCGACCGACGTTCCGCCGCTGCCGGCCGAATTCGACCGGGAAGTGCACCACCGGCTCAACGATCGCTTGTTATGGGGCCAGGTCGCGGAACTGGTGTTCGGGGTCTTGCCGTATGCCCTGGCCCACATGGTCCAGGCCGCGTGCGGATGGTTGCTGTTCACCTGGTCGGGACGTTTCCCGACAAGTTCAAGAAATGACCAAACCTGATTTCAAGGAGACACTCATGGAAACCGTCAATCTACAGTTCAACACTTGGCAAGAAGCGTTGCGAACCAGTTTCAACAACGCCTTCGGGCAAATCATCAGCCTGCTGCCGAACCTGGTGGGCATGCTCGTCGTACTGGTCGTTGGTTACTTTTTGGCCCGCGTGTTCGAGAAATTCATCGCCACGCTGAGCCAATCGCTCGGCCTCGACAAGGCCGCCGAGCGGAGCGGTTTGACCACGTCGATGAAACAAGTCGGCATCAACCGTTCGGTGCCGGCCATCGTCGGCCAGCTCGTGTTCTGGCTCACGATGTGCGTGTTCGTCGCCGCCGCGTTCAACATCCTTGGCCTGCCGACCGTCTCCGCCGCGATGGAGAAAATCGTGGCCTACATCCCGAACCTGCTGGTCGCCACCGTGGTGGTCGTCGTCGGGCTGCTGGTCGCCGGTTTCCTGCGAGGGGTGGTCGCCACCAGCGCCGACCGGGTCGGCATTGCCTATGCCGAGAACCTGGCGAACGGCGTCTACTACATTTTGGCGCTGATGACCTTCATCGGGGCCTTCGACCAGTTGCACATCGAGTTCGGCTTGTTGAAAGAGCTGATCTTGATCGCTTTCGCCGGCCTGGCCCTTGGCTTCGGCTTGTCGTTCGGACTCGGCGGTCGCGAGGTGATGGGCGGCATTCTGGCGGGCTACTACACCCGGCAGCGGCTGCACGCGGGCGACCACGTGGTCGTGGCCGGCATGCAAGGGACGGTCCGCGAGGTCGGTCCCGTGGCCACGGTCATCGAGACCGAGGAAGACGGCCTGTTGAACCGGCACAGCGTACCCAACACCCGGATGCTCAACGAAGCGATCCGGTAAGGAGCCGACGGCGCGGTGGCGCTGGCTGGGGCGGAGCGTCCGCGATGCCCCGACCGCCGCGTACCGCTTGACGAACTGGAACTCGCTGTCATGGCGGACGGTGACGAGACGTGCCCTGGGGGACCAGCTCCCCCAGGGCTTTTTTATTCTGCGTCGGCGTTCCGACCAGCGTCCCCGCGTAAGGCGGCCATTGTAGTTGGCTATAGGTAGGAAAAGAGCGGGGACGCCTCGAAAGCGGTTTAGAGTGGAGTTGTTGAATTCCCCCCAAACCCCGTTACAGGAGGTCGTCCCCGTGAGTAAGAGCAAAGCGTATCGTTCGACGGATG
>DATLQY010000971.1:0-5303 GCA_035534975.1 Pirellulales bacterium | reverse complement strand
CTGATCCGCGCCCTGGAGGCCGAACAGGAGCTGGATGAAGAGGAAAACGAGTCGGATCGGAGGTCGTCCGAGGCGCCGCAGCCGTTATCCGCGGGCATGGTGGTCGAGCCACGTTCTCGAATCGACGCACTGCGCGGCGCGAGCAGTCATCTTGACGAGGCGGCCAACTACTTGGAAGAGCAAGATCTTTTCGAACGGGCCGACGAGATCCGCGCCCTGGCCGATAAGCTGCGGCGAGACGCGCGCGCAGCCGTTGCCGCCGCGGCGCCAGAGAGGATGCGGAGCGACCATGCGTCGAAACCGTCGGAATTGCGTCATTTGGGACCCACTCGAAACGACGTCGAGATCGAACTTTCCGACGATATCGAGCAGCTCCGCGAAGAGCTGCGACGCGTGCGGCAGGCGCTGGAAACGCGGTTGAACCAACCGCGGCAGTAAAGGTCGCGAAACCAGGGCGCCGGTGACGTGCATCCCACATGGCTCGTTGGCCATTCCCGCGTAACGCGCTTTCATTACGCCGCGCGCGTGTTTCGAAGTTCAGTCGCCCAGCGGTTCTGTTCCAGGTAGGGCGCGAATGGACCGCGGCCACAGAGCCAGTGGCTGAATCGGTACCTGAGCACGCGGTGCCAGCAAAGCGGTTCGTGCGCGTAACGTTCGACCAACGAACGATATTGCTCGAATTGCGCGGTCGTGATCGCCGCATGGTCCTCGCGGAAGGCGATTGCCCAAACCGACGCCGGACGTTTCTTTGGGCCATGCCAGCCCACGATCCTCTGTGGGTACGGTTCCAGAAGCACGTCGAATGCCTCGGGCGTGAACCGCCAATAGTCGCTGGGGTAATTGTGAATGTAAAAATAGAACGGCACAGAGACCAGCAAGACTCCGTCGGGACGCAGGACGCGATGGATTTCGTCGAAACCTCGCCAAAAACGCGGGACGTGCTCAAACGTGTTCATCGCGATCACCGTCCCGACCGAGCCATCCTCCTGGCTCAACGATTCCACGTCGTCCACGCGATCGACCCCCGGACCGGGCCGCATATCTACCCCGATGTATGGCTTGTTGGGGAACAACCTGCGGAGATTGGCCCAGTTCTCTTGTCCCTCGACCTGGTATGAACCGATTTCCATGATCGGCGCGGGGAGAGCAAATGCTTCGGCCACCGCACGAGCGACGCCGCTTTGGAAAAGGTTCATTTCTTGAAAGAACTCAAGGGTGAGATGTTAGCTCCAGCGCGCATGCGTATCGCGATGAGCCTGGTTGCATGGGGTCGTCGGCCGTAATATCGGCAAGATTGGACCGGTTCTTGAACACATGGGACCGTCCGTCGCCATTTCTTCAAGCTGAAGCCCGACGATGACCACCTCCTTCACCCTCATTCACCGTACGGTCGCCGATTTGCCGCGCGGCTCGTGGTGCCGCGCGACGTCGGTGCCGCCTCGCTCGCCAGGCCGCCTTATCGATGCCAGATAGCTGTGCCACGCCTCGCGCGGCAGCGCCAGCACCGGCGCCAGAAGCTCGCGTCGCAATCGCTCGGTGAACACCGCCGCTCCGAGGGCGTGCAAGTGCTGACCGTCGATAAAACCGTCGTCGTCGACCCAGTCGCGGGCATCGACCAGCGGAACTCCGAACTCGTCGCCAAGTTCGACCAGGTGAGCGCGGATCCGGGTTTCGGCTTCCGCCGGGTACCAGCCCTGAAACTTGCTTCCCTCCGGCATCCAGACAAGGGCCACCGCGATGTGCTCTTCGCGGCAGCGCCGCAACAGTTCGCGTTGTGCCCGGCAGGCGGCGTCGGAAAGCCGGAACGACAAGAGCGGCACGCCGAAATCCTTCCAAGCGTGCTCCTGCGCGAGTCTACGTTGTTCAGGAGTCAGCGGCGTCGTGTTGCGCGGCAGCCAACCGGATTGGTCCACCTGGCGGTCTCCAACGAGACGCAAATGATAGGGGAGTAACCGCGGCAGGAACAGGCTCATGATCGCAAAGCGGTGACCGTGACAAGGAACCGGCCAATCTTGCCACCAGTCGCGACGCAAGTCGGCGACCGGGACCCCGTACCGCTCGACGATGGCCAGCTCGTGGAACCATAGCCGGTCGGCCTTGTAGTACGCCGCCTCTTGCGGAACCTGGTCCGAACCTGACAACAGCATGGGGGCCACCTCGACCAGTAGCAACTCCGGTTTGACGCCCGTCGCCCACAGACGCTCGAAGTGGAGCAGGTTGGCCACCGGCCCGGCGGCCGGAATGCCGAAGTTGAACAGCACGACGTCGCACGCGAAACTCCGGCGCAAACGCCGCTCGAGCTCGCTGGAGTCCAATCCATCCTGGACGCGGGAGCTGCCTAGCATGACCAGCGTCAGAGGTTTCGGATCGGCGGCGACGGTCCGCGGGCAAAGTTTGGCGGCCCGGCAAGCATAGCGAGGGTCACGCAGCTCCGGCAACCAACATTCAATGGCGACGGCCAGCCCGAGTTGCGCCGTCACGAACAGGGTCAGGCCCCAGAACACGTCCGCCCGTGGGCACCGGTTTAGCCGGCGATCCAACATATAGGGCCGTTAGAATTGAAAGTAAATGAACGCCTTGTCGGCGCCGGGATCGAGTAACAACGCCAATGAAAGGGTCAACGCGTAACCGAATCCGCGCACCGGCGACGGTGCCGCTTCGAGCGGCCGACGCCACCAACCAAGGTACGTGGACACATGGCCGGCAATCATCAACAACGCCGTCACCCAAAGGCCCACGATTGCCAGCGGCAGCCCCATGCCCGCATGGCGCGAGAACATGTGCGCCAACATCCCCAACCCCGCGGAAAGGGTCTGCGCGCGAAACACGACCAGGGTCAGGCTGAACGTGATGAATGTGAGCGCGATTCTCGACGAGGTGCCGGGCAAGGTTTGCAATGCCTGGTCCAAACGGGGCCGGTTTTGACAAAACGCGCGGAACTCGCGGTGCAGGCTTAACAACGCGCCGTGCAATGCGCCAAACACGACGTAGGGCCAGCCCGCCCCGTGCCAGAATCCGCACAGGGTCATGCTTACCATCAGGTTGCGGACGGTTTGCCAACGCCCGCCCCGACTGCCACCCAGGGGAAAAAACAAATAGTCGCGCAGCCAGCTCGACAAGGAAATGTGCCAGCGCCGCCAGAACTCGGAAATGTTCGTCGCCATGTACGGCAAATCGAAGTTTTTCGCCAGCTTGTAGCCCAGCATGTGCGCCGAGCCGAGCGCCATATCGGAATAGCCTGAGAAATCGCAATACACTTGCATCGCGTAAGCCAGGGTCGCCGCCCAGAGGGCCCCGGTATTGTATTGCTCAGGAGCGGCGAACACCGGATCGGCGAACAGCGACATCCGGTCGGCGACCGCCAGTTTCTTGAACAACCCGAGCAGGAACAACTGGACGCCGACGTTGAGGCGGGCCCAGTCCCAGCGCTTTACCCGCGAGATCTGCGGCAGGAAATCGCGCGCCCGCACGATCGGCCCCGCGATCAGGTGCGGGAAGAACAAAATGAACAACAGAAAGTGCGCCAGGTTCTTTTCGGCCGGAATCCGACGACGATAGACGTCGACGGTGTAATTGATGGCCTCGAATGTGTAAATCGATATGCCCAGCGGCAGGATCACTTTCAATACGGGCAGCGAGGTCGCCGCACCCATCGCCGTCATGGCGTCTTCGAGCGAACGGAGGAAGAAATTGACGTACTTGAAGTACGCCAAGAGACCCAGGTTCATCGTCAAGCTCAAGCCCAATAGCGCTCGACGCCGGTACGGGCCTTCGGCCTGGTCCATGCCGCGAGCCACGAGATAATCGACGAGCGACGAGACGCACACGATCGCGGCCAGCCACTCGTTCCAACTCGCGTAGAAATAGAAGCTTGCGGCCAACAGAAGCCAGACCCGCGCGCGACGCCAGGGCAGCCCCCAATGGACGGCGAAGACAAGCAGGAAAAAAAGCAAGTATTGCTTCGAGCAAAAGAGCATGGCGGTGCTGGCATTGCTGGCGGCCGGATGACGACACGATGGGGAAGCCGGCGAATTCAGATCACGGGTCGGCACTCTTCCGCGCGCCGAACTGTTTCTGGCTTATCGTCATGCCAAGAAGCTTACTTTGCGGAATATGCCGAAATTGACGGCGGCCGTATCCAGGTGTCCGAATCCCGTACTAGGATTGAAAATGCCCACTCTCAGCGTAAAATTTAAATGCAGTCTCCCTGACGGCAGTGAAGGTCCACGCGCTATGCAGCACTGGCTGTTGGAAAGGCTTGGCGAGTTTGCCGACCAGCCTGCGCTTGTCTGGCGCGACCGCGAGCACAGCTACGGGGAATTACTCGGCGCGGTAGCCGCGTGGCGCGATCGGCTCGCGGATTGGAGGATCCAGCAGGGTGAGTGTGTGGTGCTGCACGGCGGCTACTCCCCCGGCGTCTGCGGCGCCTTGCTGGCACTCATCCTGAACCGCAATGTGATCGTCCCCGTCAGTCCGGCGGTGGCCGATATCGACGCGAAACTCCTCGATATCGCGCAGCCCGGCGCCGTGATCGCGATGGCCGGCGATGACTCTTGGACGTGGCGCCCCCTCGGCGCGAGAGACTGTGTTCACCCCCTCATACGACAGTTACGGGAAGCCGGGACCCCGGGCCTACTCTTGTTTACCTCGGGCTCGACCGGCGAAGGCAAGGCGGTCTTGCTCGACGTCCATCGGCTGCTCGAGAAGTTCGGCAAGCGGCGTCCAGCCTTCCGCACGCTGGTCTTCATGGAGTTGGACCACATCGGCGGGTTCAACACGCTGTTTCACGTGCTGTGCGACGGCGGCACCTTGGTCCCATCGCGGGAGCGCACCCCGCGGGCCGTCGCCCGAGCCATCGAGCGCCATCGGGTCCAGCTCCTGCCGACGACGCCAACCTTTCTGAACATGCTCCTCGTTTCCGAAGCGTACCGGGAACACGACCTCTCCTCGCTGGAATTGATCACCTACGGCACCGAGCCGATGCCGCAGAGTACGCTCGAAGCCCTGAACCAGGTTTTTCCCAAGGTCCGCTTCAAGCAGACCTACGGTTTGTCGGAGTTGGGAATTCTGCCTACGGCCTCGAAAGACTCGCAAAGCCTGTGGCTTCGCCTTGGCGGCGACGGCTATGAAACCAAGATCGTCGATGGAACGCTATGGATTCGGGCCCGCTCGGCGATGCAGGGCTACCTGAATGCCCCATCCCCATTCGATGCCGACGGCTGGCTCAACACGGGCGACGCCGTCGAGATCCAGGGGGACTACCTTCACATTTTGGGTCGGGCATCCGAAGCGATCAACGTCGG